>JAKVCS010000009.1 GCA_022448365.1 Saccharospirillaceae bacterium
GTTTTACCATGGTCAACGTGACCGATGGTGCCAACGTTTACGTGCGGTTTGGAACGCTCAAACGTTTCCTTAGCCATGAAACACCTCGTTAAATAATAAAGTGATTACTATTTTTGAATTAGTAACGGTTAATAATTGCTTCGGCCACACTGGAAGGCGCTTCCGCATACTTTTCGAATTCCATCGAGTAGGTTGCACGACCCTGGGATGCTGACCGCAGATCCGTGGCATAACCAAACATCTCTGCCAAAGGCACACTGGCGTTTACAACACGACCGGATGGAGAATCCTCCATGCCACTGATCAAACCACGACGACGATTCAGGTCACCAACGACATCACCCATATAGTCTTCAGGGGTAACCACTTCGACCTTCATCATCGGCTCCATCAGGGCCGGATTTGCTTCTTGACCCAGCTTTTTAGTGGCCTGGGAAGCTGCAATTTTAAATGCCATTTCATTGGAGTCGACATCATGGAAAGAACCATCGAACAGTGTAGCCTTAAGACCCAGAAGCGGGTAGCCGGCCAGGACACCATTTTTCATTTGCTCTTCGATGCCTTTCTGAACCGCTGGAATATATTCACGCGGAATCGCGCCACCAACAATCTCATTAACAAACTCCAGACCTTCTTCCGACTCATCTTCCGAAGGCTCAAAGCGCACCACGACATGACCATATTGACCACGACCACCGGATTGCTTAGCAAACTTGTGATTAATTTCGACCAAAGAAGTAATCTTCTCACGATAAGCAACCTGCGGCTTACCGACGTTACATTCAACCTTGAATTCACGCTTCATACGGTCAACGATGATGTCCAGGTGCAATTCACCCATACCAGAAATAATGGTTTGACCGGACTCTTCATCGGTTTCAACACGGAAAGACGGATCTTCCTGAGCCAACTTGCCCAGTGCAATACCCATCTTCTCCTGATCCGCCTGAGACTTCGGCTCAACCGCCACCGAAATTACCGGTTCCGGGAACTCCATACGCTCAAGCGTGATACGATTCTTCTGGTCCTGATTACACAGAGTGTCACCCGTGGTCACATCTTTCAGACCAATCAGTGCGGCAATATCACCCGCGCGCACTTCTTTGATTTCTTCACGTGAGTTAGCGTGCATCTGCACCATACGACCAACACGCTCACGCTTACCTTTCACTGGATTCCATACCGCATCACCTGACTGCAATACGCCGGAATAGACACGGACGAAGGTCAGAGTACCAACAAATGGGTCGGTTGCGATTTTGAATGCCAGGGAAGCAAAAGGTTCTTCATCGGAGGCATGACGCTCAGCGACGGTTTCGTCTTTGTCGTCAAGAATACCTTCGATTGCCTTCACCTCAGTCGGAGACGGCATAAATTCGATAACAGCGTCCAGCACCGCCTGCACGCCTTTGTTCTTAAAGGCAGAACCGCAGGTTACCAGAACCGCTTCATTCGCCAGCGTTTGCTGACGCAGCGCTGCTTTGATTTCTTCCTCAGACAGATCACCCTCTTCCAGGTATTTCTCCATCAGATCATCGGAAGCTTCAGCAGCTGATTCAAGCATATGCTCACGCCATTCAGCAGCAACGTCAGTCAGATCAGCCGGGATATCTTCGTAAGTGAAGGTAGTACCCTGATCTTCTTCATTCCACATAATGGCTTTCATTTTGATCAGATCGACAACGCCTTTGAATTCATCTTCAGCGCCAATATTGATCTGAATCGGAACCGCATTCGCGCCTAAGCGCTCTTTCAGCTGTTCAACCACCATAAAGTAGTCGGCACCGGCACGGTCCATTTTGTTAACGAAGACCATACGTGGCACTTCGTATTTATTGGCCTGACGCCAAACGGTTTCAGTCTGAGGCTGAACACCGGAAGATCCACACAGAACAACAACCGCACCATCCAACACACGCAACGAGCGCTCTACCTCAATGGTAAAGTCCACGTGCCCAGGAGTATCAATGATATTGACGCGATGCTCGTCGAACTGCTTCCCCATACCCGACCAGAAACAAGTGGTAGCAGCAGAGGTGATGGTAATACCACGCTCTTGCTCCTGCTCCATCCAGTCCATTGTTGCCGCACCGTCGTGCACCTCACCAATTTTGTGAGAAACACCGGTATAGAACAAAACACGTTCAGTGGTTGTGGTTTTACCCGCATCCACGTGCGCACAGATACCAATGTTACGGTAACGTTCGATCGGAGTAGTACGTGCCACTGTAATAGAGTCCTTACTGGTTGGTCTTGGGATCAGTTAAGACGGCTCGCGAATGGAGCCGACCTTAACATTGGGCACATCAGAGCAGCGCCCAGTTTCTCAAACCACTTAGAAACGGTAGTGAGAGAAGGCTTTGTTAGCTTCAGCCATGCGGTGAACGTCTTCACGCTTCTTAACCGCAGCGCCTTTGCCTTCAGCAGCGTCCATCATTTCGTTAGCCAGACGCTGAGCCATGGATTTTTCACCACGGGAACGAGCAGCATCTACCAACCAACGCATAGCCAGAGCCATACGACGAGCAGGACGTACTTCAACAGGAACCTGGTAAGTAGCACCACCAACACGGCGGCTCTTAACTTCCACGATAGGCTGGATAGCCTCTAAAGCAGCATCAAACAGCTCAACCGGGTTACCACCCTGCTTAGCTTCAACTGCATCCAGTGCACCGTAAACGATTTTTTCGGCGATGGATTTTTTACCACTGATCATCACGTGGTTCATAAATTTTGCCAGAGTAACGTTTCCGAATTTCGGATCTGGCAGAATCTCGCGTTTTGCGGCGACTCTTCTTCTTGGCATGATAAGCCCTCTTTAGGTCTTCAGGTCAGCCTGAGCATGTTGACACTGTGCTTAACACATTCATAACACGGCGCTCAGCCTTACTCTTATCTTGTGTCGTAAGACACCCCCTCACTGCTGTCACCAGCATAGAAAGGATGTTACTTAGGACGCTTAGCACCGTACTTAGAACGACCTTGCTTACGATCAGCAACGCCAGAAGTATCCAAAGTACCGCGAACAGTGTGATAACGCACACCTGGTAAGTCTTTAACACGACCACCACGGATCAGAACAACACTGTGCTCTTGCAGGTTGTGACCTTCACCACCGATGTAGGAAGTCACTTCAAAACCATTCGTTAAACGCACACGACATACTTTACGCAGTGCCGAGTTAGGCTTTTTAGGGGTAGTGGTGTATACACGAGTACATACGCCACGACGCTGTGGACATGCCTGCAGTGCAGGTACGTCGCTCTTAGCCACTTTGCGCTTACGAGGCTTACGAACCAACTGGTTGATTGTAGCCATTTAGCTAACTCCAAAATGTCTTTAAACAAACCTTTTCTTGCGGGTGCAGGAAAAGGGGCCAGAAGCATACTCGGATCAGGTTAAAAATTCAACTATTTCGACAGCCAGCGAATGAAATTCAAACAATCAATTTGCATGTTGACTACAAACAAAAAACCGCTGCCTCCTAACGGAAACAGCGGTTTTTATTTGTCTCTGTTGCAGCCCTCCGCAGAAGGCTGAAACATCAGTCGATATTATAGCTTGTCGCTGAACGCTTCGCTCAGCTTGGCTTCCATATCTTCTGCAGAAACGCTCAGACCTTCCGGCGTCGCTTTCAGGCGCTCGTTCTCACGATCCTGACGTTTACGCTTACGCTCTTCGTGGTAAGCCAGACCAGTACCCGCAGGAATCAGACGGCCTACAACAACGTTCTCTTTCAGACCACGTAAGGTATCAACCTTACCGGTTACCGCACCTTCGGTCAGAACACGCGTGGTCTCCTGGAACGATGCAGCCGAGATGAAGGATTCGGTTGCCAGAGACGCTTTGGTGATACCCAGCAGCACACGATCGCCTTTTGCGGTGATCTTGCCGTCTGCTTCCAGCTGTTCGTTTTCAGCCAGGAAGTTAGAGTATTCAACCTGATCACCTGGGATAAAGCTGGAATCACCGGCTTCAGTAATCAGCACCTTACGCAGCATCTGACGTACGATAACTTCGATGTGCTTATCGTCAATGCCTACACCTTGCAGACGGTAAACTTCCTGCACTTCGTTGGTCACGTACATGGCCAGGTCACCAACGCCTTTCAGACGCAGGATATCGTGAGGATTAAAAGGACCATCGGAGATCACTTCACCCTTCTCTACCTGTTCGCCTTCGAACACGTTCATGTGACGCCATTTGTGAATCAGCTCTTCATACGGCTCGCTGCCGTCGTTCGGAGTGATTACCAGACGCTTCTTACCTTTGGTTTCTTTACCGAAGCTCACAGTACCGGTGATTTCAGCAAGAATCGCAGGCTCTTTTGGCTTACGCGCTTCGAACAGGTCAGCAACCCGCGGCAGACCACCGGTGATGTCCTTGTTACCAGAAGATTCTTGTGGAATACGTGCGATTACGTCACCCACAGATACTTCAGCGTTGTTCTCGTGGCTCACCAGTGCGTTAGCAGGTAACAGGTATTGTGCCGGGGTATTCGTACCGGGCAGCATTACGTCGTTACCGGAAGCATCAACCAGTTTCACCATTGGACGGATATCTTTACCCGCCGCCGGACGATCCTTAGCGTCGATGACTTCGATAGAAGACAGACCGGTTAACTCGTCAGTCTGACGGTTAATGGTAATGCCTTCTTCCATACCAACGAATTCAATACGACCTTTCACCTCAGTTACGATTGGGTGAGTGTGCGGGTCCCAGCTTGCCACTTTCTGGCCGGCTTCTACCGCAGCGTTGTCTTGTACTGAAATCACCGCACCGTATGGCAGTTTATACAGCTCGCGCTCACGACCGTGGTCGTCAGCAACGGCAATGGCACCAGAACGGGAAACCGCGACCAGATCACCATTGTCTTTGGTTACCGTCTTCATGTTATGCAGACGAACGGTACCCTTGTTCTTAACCTGTACGCTATCCGCAGCGGAAGCACGCGATGCCGCACCACCAATGTGGAAGGTACGCATGGTCAGCTGTGTACCAGGCTCACCAATGGACTGTGCTGCGATAACACCCACAGCTTCACCCACGTTCACCTGATGACCGCGACCCAGGTCACGACCGTAACAAGCAGAACAGATACCAACACGGCTGTCACAGGTAATGGCAGAACGTACGATGATTTCATCAATACCTTCCGCTTCGATCTTCTGTACCCAGGCTTCGTCGATCAGCGTACCGGCAGGAACTACCACGTCGCCTTCGGAGCCTGGCTTGTATACGTCGGTAGCGACTACACGGCCCAAAATACGGTCACCCAGTGCTACAACAACGTCACCGCCCTCAATCAGAGGCGTCATCACCAGGCCGTTTTGAGTACCACAGTCGCGGTCAGTAACAACCAGATCCTGTGCCACGTCAACCAGACGACGAGTCAGGTAACCGGAGTTGGCCGTTTTCAGTGCGGTATCCGCAAGACCTTTACGAGCACCGTGAGTCGAGGTGAAGTACTGAAGTACGTTCAGGCCTTCACGGAAGTTCGCCACAATCGGCGTCTCAATGATCGAGCCATCCGGCTTAGCCATCAGACCACGCATACCCGCCAGCTGACGGATCTGAGCCGGGCTACCCCGTGCACCAGAGTCGGCCATCATATAAACGGAGTTGAAGGACTCCTGCTCGACCTCGTTACCTTCACGGTCGATCACACCTTCTTTACCCAAGTTGTCCATCATGGCTTTCGCTACCAGCTCGTTTGCACGAGACCAGATATCGATCACCTTGTTGTATTTCTCACCATGGGTTACCAGACCAGAAGCGAACTGGCTTTCAATTTCTTTAACTTCTGCTTCAGCATTCGCGATGATTTCGGCTTTTTCATCCGGAATCACAAAGTCGTTAACACCAATCGAAGAGCCGGATTTAGTAGCAAACTGGAAACCGGTGTACATGATCTGGTCAGCGAATACCACGGTATCCTTCAGACCAACACGACGATAAGCAGTATTAATCAGCTTAGAGATCGCCTTTTTCTTCATCGGCTGGTTAACCAGCTCGTAAGGCAGACCTTGAGGCACAATACGGAACAGCAGCGCACGGCCGATCGTGGTATCAACCACTTTGGTTTCCGTAACCATGCTACCGTCAATATCAGCAATTGTTTCGGTAATACGAACTTTTACTTTGGCCTGCAAATGAGCAGAACCGGTTTGATAAGCGCGACTTACTTCTTCCAGGTCGGCCAGGAACATACCTTCGCCTTTGGCGTTGATACGCTCACGGGTCATCCAGTACAGACCCAGTACAACGTCCTGAGAAGGTACGATGATCGGCTCACCATTCGCAGGCGACAGCACATTATTAGTTGCCATCATAAGAGCACGAGCTTCTAACTGTGCTTCGATGGTCAGCGGTACGTGTACCGCCATCTGGTCACCGTCAAAGTCAGCGTTGTATGCGGCACAAACCAACGGGTGCAGCTGAATCGCTTTACCTTCAATCAGCTGAGGTTCAAATGCCTGAATACCCAGACGGTGAAGAGTTGGCGCACGGTTCAGCATCACCGGGTGTTCGCGGATCACTTCAGCCAGGATATCCCAGACTTCAGCGGTCTCACGTTCAACCATTTTCTTAGCAGCCTTAATGGTGGTCGCTAAGCCACGGTGCTCCAATTTAGAGAAGATGAACGGCTTGAACAGTTCCAGAGCCATCTTCTTCGGCAGACCACACTGATGCAGACGCAGCTGTGGACCAACAGTAATCACCGAACGGCCAGAGTAATCAACACGTTTACCCAGCAGGTTCTGACGGAAACGACCCTGTTTACCTTTGATCATGTCAGCCAGAGACTTCAGCGGACGCTTGTTCGAGCCAGTAATCGCACGGCCGCGACGACCGTTATCCAGCAACGCATCAACCGATTCCTGCAGCATACGCTTTTCGTTACGTACGATGATATCCGGAGCATTCAGCTCTAACAGACGCTTCAGACGGTTGTTACGGTTGATCACGCGACGGTACAGATCGTTCAGGTCGGACGTTGCGAAACGACCACCATCCAGCGGCACCAGAGGGCGCAGATCTGGCGGCAGAACCGGCAGAACTTTCATGATCATCCACTTAGGATCATTACCTGAGTGGTGGAAAGCCTCTAAAATCTTCAGACGCTTAGATAACTTCTTGATTTTGGTTTCCGAGTTAGTCGCCGGGATTTCCTCACGCAGACGATTAACTTCTTCTTCCAGATCGATCTGACCCAGCAGAGACTCAATGGCTTCGGCACCCATTTTGGCATCGAATTCATCACCAAACTCTTCGATCGCTTCGTAGTATTGCTCATCGCTCAGCAGCTGACCCATTTCCAGAGTCGTCATGCCAGGCTCAGTAACTACGAAGGACTCGTAATACAGGATACGTTCGATATCACGCAGCGTCATATCCAGCATCAGACCGATACGGGATGGCAGTGATTTCAGGAACCAGATGTGCGCAACCGGGGACGCAAGATCAATATGACCCATGCGCTCACGACGTACTTTGGCTTGAGTGACTTCAACGCCACACTTCTCACAGATCACACCACGGTGCTTGAGACGTTTGTACTTACCACACAGACATTCGTAATCTTTGATAGGACCAAAGATACGCGCACAGAACAGACCATCACGCTCTGGCTTGAAGGTACGGTAGTTAATGGTCTCTGGCTTTTTAACTTCACCAAAAGACCAGGAACGAATCATATCCGGCGAGGCGAGGCCGATGCGGATTGCATCGAACTCGTCAGCGTTGTTTTGATTACGCAGAAAATTAACTAAATCTTTCATTTTGCTTTAGCTCCACGCCCTTATTCGTTTTCCAGTTCGATGTCGATACCCAGGGAACGGATCTCTTTAACCAATACGTTAAAGGATTCCGGCATCCCGGCTTCCATACGGTGATCGCCATCAACGATGTTTTTGTACATCTTAGTACGACCAGCCACGTCATCCGACTTAACAGTCAGCATTTCCTGCAGGGTGTATGCCGCACCATAAGCTTCCAGTGCCCACACTTCCATCTCACCGAAGCGCTGACCACCAAACTGCGCCTTACCACCCAGCGGCTGCTGAGTAACGAGGCTGTAAGAACCTGTAGAACGCGCGTGCATCTTGTCGTCTACCAGGTGGTTCAGTTTCAGCATGTACATGTAACCCACGGTGACCGGACGATCGAAGGCTTCGCCGGTGCGACCGTCGAACAGAGTAACCTGTCCGGAATCCGGAATATCTGCCAGGCGTAACATGCGTTTGATTTCGCTTTCTTTAGCACCGTCAAACGCAGGAGTTGCCATTGGCACACCCTTGCGCAGGTTGTTGGCCAGCTCCATGATTTCAGCATCAGAGAAGCTATCCAGATCTTCAATACGACCATCACCACCATTGTAGATCTCGTTCAGCAACTCACGCATCTTCGCGATTTCTTGCTGCTCTTTGATCATACGGTCGATCTTAACGCCCAGGCCTTTAGCCGCCATGCCTAAGTGAGTCTCCATAATCTGACCCACGTTCATACGCGACGGTACACCCAGCGGGTTCAGCACGATATCAACCGGCTCACCATTTGCGTCGTATGGCATGTCTTCAATTGGTTTGATCGCTGAGATAACACCTTTGTTACCGTGACGACCCGCCATCTTGTCACCTGGCTGGATCTTACGTTTGATCGCCAGATAAACTTTAACAATCTTCAGTACGCCAGGTGCCAGGTCGTCACCAGTCTGCAACTTGCGCTTCTTATCTTCGAACTTATCATCCAGCTGCTTACGACGATCGATCAGAGATTGTTCGGCCTTTTCCAGCACCTCAACCAGAGACTCTTCCTGTGGACGAATCTTGAACCAGTCATCACCGGACAGGTTTTGCAGATACTCTTCCGTCAGTACCGCACCTTTGGCTAAACCAGGTGCTGCATTCACAGTCTGACCAACCAGAGCTCGCTGCAGACGCTCATAAGTAGCGCCCTGAACAATACGCATCTCTTCGTTCAGGTCTTTACGGATTTCGTCCAGCTGAGACTGTTCGATCTCCAGTGCACGTGCGTCTTTTTCAACGCCGTCACGGGTAAATACCTGCACGTCGATAACCGTACCCGTGGTACCGGTCTTAACACGCAGAGAGGTGTCTTTAACGTCAGAGGCCTTTTCACCGAAAATTGCACGCAGCAGTTTTTCTTCCGGAGTCAGCTGAGTTTCACCTTTAGGTGTCACCTTGCCAACCAGGATATCGCCCGGCTTAACTTCAGCACCGATATAAACGATACCGGACTCGTCCAGCTTGTTCAGCGCAGACTCACCAACGTTTGGAATATCGGAAGTAACTTCTTCAGCACCCAGCTTGGTATCACGTGCCACACAGGTCAGTTCCTGAATGTGGATAGTGGTTAGACGGTCTTCCTGAGCAACACGCTCAGACAACAGGATGGAATCCTCAAAGTTGTAACCATTCCAAGGCATGAACGCCAAACGCAGATTCTGACCCAGCGCCAACTCACCCAAATCAACAGACGGACCATCTGCCATAATGTCGCCACGATTAATGATATCGCCGGCTTTGACCAGAGGCTTCTGGTTAATACAGGTGTTCTGGTTAGAACGGGTGTATTTAGTCAGGTTATAGATGTCCACACCGGCTTCGCCAGCCATGGTCTCTTCGTCACGGACTTTTACCACGACACGAGATGCATCCACGGAGTCGATTACACCACCACGCTTAGCAACCACACACACACCGGAGTCGGCTGCAACCGCCCGCTCAATACCGGTGCCTACGAAAGGCTTCTCGGATTTCAGCGTTGGCACAGCCTGACGTTGCATGTTCGATCCCATCAATGCCCGGTTAGCATCGTCGTGCTCCAGGAATGGAATCAGGGAAGCAGCGATCGATACAACCTGACGTGCAGAAACGTCCATCAGGGTTACATTGTCCGGGGACATGACCGTGGTGTCGTTCTTATGACGTACAGAAATCAAATCACCTTGCAGACGACCTTCTTCGTCCGTCGGTACCGACGCCTGTGCAATAACGTAGTCTGCTTCTTCAATCGCAGATACGTAGATAATTTCGTCAGTAACAACGCCGTTGTTCACTTTACGGTACGGGGATTCCAGGAAACCGTATTCGTTAGTACGGGCGTATGTTGCCAGCGAGTTAATCAGACCAATGTTTGGACCTTCAGGAGTTTCAATCGGACATACACGGCCGTAGTGGGTGTTGTGTACGTCACGCACTTCGAAACCAGCACGCTCACGGGTCAGACCACCAGGGCCTAATGCAGAAATACGACGCTTGTGAGTTACCTCAGACAGCGGGTTGTTCTGATCCATAAACTGAGACAACTGAGAAGAACCGAAGAATTCTTTAACAGCAGCAGCAACCGGTTTGGCGTTGATCAGATCCTGAGGCATCAGACCTTCAGACTCTGCCATTGACAGACGCTCACGCACAGCACGTTCAACACGCACCAGACCTACGCGGAACTGGTTCTCAGCCATTTCACCAACAGAACGGATACGACGGTTACCGAGGTGGTCGATATCATCAACAACACCGTTACCGTTACGGATCTCGATCAGAGTACGCAGCACCTCAATGATATCGCCTTTATCGAGAACACCTGCACCTAAAATCTCTTCTCGACCGATTCGACGGTTGAACTTCATACGACCGACCGCAGACAGGTCATAGCGCTCGTCAGTGAAGAACAGATTTTCAAACAGGGCTTCCGCAGACTCTTTGGTTGGCGGCTCGCCCGGGCGCATCATGCGATAAATTTCTACCAATGCTTCCAGCTGATTGCTGGTTGGGTCAGTTCGCAAGGTATCGGACAGGAACGGACCACAGTCCAGCTCGTTGGTATAAATCGTTTCGAACGCATCAATGCCTGCCTCAGAAATAGTTCCGAGTAATTCAGCAGAAATTTCAGCGTTCGCTGGTGCCAGGACTTCACCGGTACGACCATCAACAATGTCTTTTGCCGTGGCTTTGCCCAACAGATATTCTGCCGGAACCTGCAGCTCTTCAACGCCAGCTTTTTCCAGCTGACGGATATGGCGTGCAGTGATACGACGACCGCTTTCAACGATTACATTGCTGTCGTTATCCATGATATCGAATGCGGCGGTTTCACCGCGAAGACGATTCGGAATCAGCTTCAGCAGCGCACCATCAGCAGTCAGACGGTAGCTGTCGTTCTCGAAGAACTCAGCCAGAATTTCTTCAGTACTGTAACCCAACGCACGCAACAGAATAGAAGCAGGCAGTTTACGACGACGGTCAATACGTACGTAGACCAGATCCTTAGGATCGAATTCGAAGTCCAACCAGGAACCACGGTATGGAATAACGCGGGCGTTATACAGCAGCTTACCAGAGGAGTGAGTCTTACCTTTATCATGATCAAAGAAGACACCCGGAGAGCGGTGTAACTGAGATACGATCACTCGCTCGGTACCGTTAACAATGAAGGTACCGTTATCAGTCATCAGGGGCATTTCGCCCATGTAGACTTCTTGTTCTTTAATATCTTTGATGGCTTTGGTGGAAGATTCTTTATCGTAAATAATTAAACGAACCTTCACACGCAGCGGCGCCGCGTACGTTACGCCACGCAGCATGCATTCTTTTTCATCAAACGTAGGTGTACCGAGGCGGTAGCTCACGTATTCTAGCGCTGCATTCCCGGAATAGCTTACGATTGGGAAAACAGATTTAAACGCAGCGTGTAAACCAAGATCGATACGATCTTCTGCGTTAGCTCCCTGTTGCAGGAACTTGCGATAAGAGTCGATTTGAATGGCCAGAAGGTATGGCACATCCATGACATTCGGCAGTTTACCGAAATCCTTTCGGATACGTTTTTTCTCAGTATATGAGTAAGCCATCAGTTATCCCCGGACTGTTGCCCCGATTGGGTCGTCATTGGACCTATGTACAAGCATCAGCTTGCCAAATTGAGCCAGCAAAGGCTGGAAAATCTCGCACCTTTTTTATGAAAAGGCATAACGCGAAAAGGCTGACGGGTAAAACCCGCCAGCCAATCGCCGCATCAGACTTTAATGCGACAGTAACGGCATTGCAACAATGCGCAAATTACTTAACTTCAACAACTGCGCCAGCTGCTTCCAGCTCTTCTTTAGCTGCTTCAGCGTCTTCTTTAGATACGCCTTCTTTAACCGCAGCAGGAGCGCCGTCAACGATCGCTTTAGCTTCTTTCAGACCCAGACCAGTCAGACCGCGAACAGCTTTGATCACGTTAACTTTCTTGTCGCCTGCAGCGCTCAGGATTACGTCGAATTCAGTTTGCTCTTCAGCAGCGTCAGCACCGCCAGCAGCAGGACCAGCAGCTACAGCAGCAGCAGCAGATACACCGAATTTTTCTTCCATCGCTTCGATCAGCTCAACAACGTCTTTTACAGACATTTCAGCTACAGCATTGATGATATCTTCTTTTGTCAGAGACATGAGACAATTCCTAAATTTAAAGGAGCTTTCATATAGCTCGTTAAATTACTGAAGAAGTTGCTAGGACTTTTAAAAAGTCTATTAAGCAGCTTCTGATTCTTTTTGGTCGCGGATAGCAGCAATGGTACGTACCAGCTTGCCAGCGGATGCTTCTTTCATAACGCTCATCAGTTTCGCGATAGCTTCGTCGTATGTTGGCAGGCTTGCCAGCATCGCTACGTCTACCACTTCACCTTCGAAGGCACCAGCCTTAACTTCAAACGCATCGTTACTCTTAGCAAACTCTTTGAAAATACGAGCTGCAGCACCTGGGTGCTCAGTATTAAATGCGATTAAAGTAGGGCCCTTGAACGAGTCGGTTAAACACTCGTATTCGGTACCTTCAACAGCACGACGTACCAGAGTGTTACGGACAACTTTCATCCAAACACCGGCTTCACGTGCTTCTTTACGTAGAGCGGTCATGGCTTCTACTGTTACGCCACGAGAGTCGGCAACAACAGCAGAAAGAGCACCTTGAGCTGCTTCCTGGACTTCGGCGACAATCGCCTTCTTATCTTCGAGTCCTAAGGCCACGATTAACTCCTACAAGTTAAATTGAGCTCTTACGAGCCAGTCTCGGTGTGACAATTCAGAATTCTGAAGGGGCCACACACCATCTACGCAGGTTAATTATTAAGTTCTGAAATCTGGTTCAAAAAACCGGGAGTTTCTTCACACCTGCGGTCTTTGACAGCTACCGCCAGAACAACTCTGCAAAACAGAACCCGGCGATAACCCCAAAGATGATTTTGACCTTCTGCTTAGATATCCAGAGCAGAATGATCAACAGTCAAGCCAGGACCCATCGTCGTAGACAGAGTCACTTTCTTCATAAATACGCCTTTGGCGGAAGAAGGCTTGGCTTTTTTCAGATCAGCCAGCAATGCAGTCAGGTTTTCTTTCAGCGCATCAGCAGTGAAATCAACCTTACCGATTGTGGTGTGAACAATACCGTTCTTGTCGTTACGGTAACGAACCTGACCCGCTTTTGCGTTCTTAACCGCAGTAGCAACATCTGGAGTTACAGTACCAACTTTCGGGTTTGGCATCAGGCCGCGAGGACCCAGAACCTGACCCAACTGACCAACAACACGCATTGCATCAGGAGAAGCGATCACTACGTCGTAGTTCAGATCACCTTCTTTCATTTTTGCAGCCAGTTCATCCATACCAACTTCGTCTGCGCCAGCTTCTTTAGCAGCGTCAGCGTTAGCACCCTGAGTGAACACAGCAACACGCATAGTCTTACCAGTACCATTTGGCAGCACAGTAGAACTACGAACGTTTTGATCAGATTTACGTGCATCGATGCCCAGGTTTACAGCAACATCAACGGACTCTTTGAATTTTACAGCAGGCAGAGCAGCCAGAACTTCTACTGCTTCTTCTACAGAGTAAACTTTGCCAGCTTCTACTTTTTCAGCAATCAGCTTTTGGCGCTTAGTCAGCTTAGCCATTATTCAACACCTTCCACATTCAGACCCATTGCACGAGCAGAACCTGCGATAGTACGCACAGCCGCGTCCATATCAGCAGCAGTCAGGTCTTTAGCCTTAACTTCTGCAATCTCTTCCAACTGAGCACGGGTTACAGTACCGACTTTCTCAGTATTTGGACGACCTGAACCGCTTTTGATGCCCGCAGCTTTTTTCAGCAGGAAGGACGCCGGCGGAGTTTTCAGTTCAAATGAGAAACTACGGTCGTTGTAAACAGAGATAATTACAGGAACAGGCGCACCTGGCTCCAGACCCTGAGTCTGAGCGTTGAATGCTTTACAGAATTCCATGATGTTCAGACCATGCTGACCCAGAGCTGGACCAACTGGTGGGCTTGGGTTTGCTTTACCCGCGCCAACTTGCAGCTTGATATAAGCTTCAACTTTCTTAGCCATGATTTACTCCAAATGGGTATAACGCCTTGCGGCTTCCCGACCAACCCCCAAAAGGCCAGCCATTTAAATGCGTTCTTACGCGGATTTTTCGACCTGAGTAAACTCAAGCTCAACCGGCGTAGAACGACCGAAAATAGTAACAGCGACCTGCAAACGGGACTTATCATAATCCACGCTCTCAACAACACCATTAAAGTCGGCAAATGGGCCGTCAATAACACGAACCACTTCACCAGGTTCGTAGATTGTTTTATGCGTCGGACGCTCCGCACCATCCTGAACGCGCTGCAGAATTGCATCCGCCTCACGCTCAGTAATAGGCGCTGGCTTATCGGCAGTACCACCAATAAAACCCATAACACGCGGCGTCTGCTTAACCAGATGCCACGTATCGTCATTCATATCCATTTGCACAAGCACGTAGCCCGGGTAGAACTTACGTTCACTCTTGCGCTTCTTGCCTTCGCGAACTTCAACCACTTCTTCGGTTGGAACCAGAACGTCACCGAACTGATCCTGCATCTCATGCAATTCAATACGTTCTTTTAACGTGTTCTGCACACGCTTCTCGTAACCTGAATAGGCGTGTACCACATACCAGCGCATTGCCATACTGTTTTACCTCAGCCTACGATCAGAGAAACCAACCAACCCAGCAGAGTATCCAAACCCCACAGAATCAGTGCCATAACAAAAACGACCGCAACCACAATCATCGTGGTCTGAGTTGTCTCCTGGCGCGTTGGCCAAACAACCTTTCGGCGCTCTATATTGGCTTCCTTCAACAACTGCATAAAAGCCTGGCCTTTCACAGTTGTTACAGCGATGCCCGCAGACACCAGCATCAACACAACGACACCTAATACGCGAAACAGCAGCGGTAATTCTTCACCATTCACTTCCTGATACAAACCAGGAGCCATGTAATTACCCACCACAGCAGCGGCAAAAAAGGCAATCGCCAACAGCCACTTAACCATATCAAGCGGCGAACTATTTGCTTTGCTTTCGGTACTCATCACTATTCCCTGAAGCCAAAAAAGGCAGCCGAAGCTGCCATTTAGGAATGTTGGCAGGCCAGGAGGGACTCGAACCCCCGACATTCGGTTTTGGAAACCGACGCTCTACCAATTGAACTACTGGCCTAAAGTCACTTAATTAGGGCGCCGAACTATACAGCAGATCCCTTATTAATCAAGTCTTTCACCTTGAATTCTCAAGATTTTTTCACTCTTCTCACCAAAAAGTAACAAGAGCCGGTCAAAAACAACCGTTTTTGCAAACATTCATTTGGAGTGACCACTGCCGCAGCCACTCCAGAGTGATTCCTCACTCAGACGTCTTACTCGACAATAGTCGCTACAACACCAGCGCCTACTGTACGGCCGCCTTCACGGATGGCGAAACGCAGACCTTCGT
>JAKVCS010000010.1 GCA_022448365.1 Saccharospirillaceae bacterium
CTTTTACATGCTGTGGTGCGATTTGTTTTACCTGATGGCCATACTTCGCTATTTCTCTTGCCCAATAATGCGCACTGGCACATGACTCAACCCCCACCAAACAGGGTGCTAGCTCACTAAAAAAATGCAGTATCTGAGTTCGTCTCAACATTTTTTTTCGCACAATCTTGCCTGCCTGATTACAGCACACCACATGACTCACACTTTTTGCTAAATCCAGCCCAATCGTTGTAATATCCATCTTGGTCTCCTCACCTTGTTAACTTGATTGTTCAATTCCAAGTTTGGCACATTGCGATGCCGTTTGAGGGGGGAGACCATTCCATCGTTTTTCAGATGCACCCGCAAACGCTCGAACAGGGTGTAGGCGAAGCCGGATAAGATCAGCCGCCACTGGTTGGTCCACCAGTGTGTGCTGGAGGTGCGACCGGCAAACAGATCCAGTTGTTGATCCTTGATCCGGTTCTCCATATCACCCCGTGCGCAATACTGTTCGTAGTAGAGCTTGAATCCGTCATCGTAGCGGGAGCTGATAACGAACCGTGGGTTCGGGCCTTGAGGGCCATGCCTACGATGTAATCCACCTGGTTGCGATCGCACCAGGCCAGCAGTCGGGGCTTGCTGAAGTGGGAGTCGCCCCGGAATACGATCCGGGTCCGTGGCCAATACTGGCGAATAAATCGCACCAGCAGCGCCAGAATGGCCCAACTGTGCCGGGCATCACCCCGGTTGCTGGTGCGCAGGTAGCTCACCAGCAAGTGCCGGCCGCAGAAGACGTAAAGCGGGAAGTAGCAGTGATGGTCGTAATACCGGTTAAAGAATTTACCCGGCTGATCCCCATGCACCGGGATATCGGTGCCGTCAAAATCCAGCACGATTTCCTTCGGCGGCTCTTCGTGTTGTTCAATAAAGTGGTGCCAGAGCAGCTCATGGGCCTTCACAATGGTTTGCCGGTCCATTGCCTGTTCCATTCGGCACAGCGTGGATTTGCCAGCCAGAGCGGAGGCGTTACCCGTGGCGGTTTGTAGCGCCTGATCAAAGCGCAGGGCTTCATGGTCATTCAGATCTTCGTAGCCACCGGCCACACCGTAGACCCGTTGCCGGACCAGGGACTTGAGCTCATGACGAATCATCCGGGGATCCCGCTGGTCGGTCAGAGTCTCGGCCAGCCGTTGGGTTAACCGGTGTTGTTTGTCGACTTCGCGCAGTAACAGCAAGCCGGCATCGGAGGTGATATGGCCTCCGGAGAAGTCGGTTTCAATCTGGCGGCGGGAAAGTGGCGAGAAGGTCAGTTTTTGAGGTACCATTCTGGATGCGGCTACTGGTGCTTGGTGGATTGGTTAGGTTCTTGAAACTATAGCACTTTTAGCCGCTTCTTTTTATCCCTTCATGAGAAATCCGGGTTAGGGCGAATTTTAGCGGGGTGGCAGAACGTCGTGGAATGAACGCTTACATGCCGCCTACAGCTTGCGTAGGCACCGGCTGCAACGCCAGCCGCTCACTGAAACGCTTACGGTAGGCCGGGTCTTTACGCGAACGCAGCAGGAAATATAACAGCAATACAGGCGTGAGCAGCAGCAACGCTGTTGAATACAATACTTTAATCATGGGTGTTTACAACACAACAAAGTACGTCAGCCCCATCAATTAGTAACAGGTAATAGCTCATGCCAGCGATGCTCCGCATAAGGCTTCTTGCTATTCAACACACCACCACTAATAACTTTTAGATAGCACTGCTGATAAGCCGCAGCCATCGTCAGGTTATTAAATCGGGTTTTAGCGTAGTGATGACAGGCTTCGCGATCATACTTGCTACTGTCTTGCATCACCGATGCAAGCTCACTGTAACTTGACGACAGAAAGCCAAGCTCTGGCTGGGTGATGATTTCAGGAATTGCACCATACGGCGTTGCAAAAACAGGAGCTCCCAAATATAAAGACTCAATAATGGCAAGACCAAAAGGCTCGTGCCAGCGGACCGGAAATAACAGCCCCCGTGAATTACGCACCAACTTGTTTTTAACTGCGCCCCCCACCATGCCGTTAAAACGTAAATGCCAATCAGGATGGAAATAAAAGCCTCTGCTACTGAGGCTAAATCGGACACCACCTAATATCTGTAACTTGACACCCGCTTGCTTTGACACAGCCACTGCGCCACTGAGGTTTTTTATCGGCCATTTGGCCTTGCCCAGAAAATGGAAATAATTCTGTGGTTTACCTAAATGCGGCTGGCCATATTCGGTCCAGTCCAGACCGTTGTGTATGAAACACTCCGCATTGTGGTTGTTAGCGTGGCGTGCACTTAAAAACACTGTATTTTGGCCATAGCTACGGGCATGTTCTGCATTACCATGCTCAGTACTAATATAAGGCACATCTAACTCACCATCAAAGGGCTGGTGAAAATGCACTATATCGGGCCAGCCGCCTATCTGCTCACGCATAGACTTTGTCGCATCATACCGAGCAGCATTCTTTGGTAAGTCTGGAGCGTCCCCCCACAACAAACGTACCTCGTGACCAGACGCCTGTTGCGCAGTTAATAAGCCCCAGACAATACGCTCAGTTCCACCGTAATCTCGAGCAGGCAAAGACAATTTACTTTGCAGTACGTGCAGAATTTTCATTTTAATCGTCCTCTCTGCAGAGCATCGGCATGTTGTTTACCGGCAAGCTGTTGGTATTCAAACAATTTTGCCTCTTTTAGAAAAGCATACATAGCTTCAATATGCGCATGCACAAGCCCCCGCTTACCAGACAGAAACATTCTTTGCAGAACATAGGATTTGACAAAGGTAAGAGGGAAAATAAAGCAGAGTTTAATCAGAGATGGTCTTTTACGTTTTTCAAACTTTTCAAGCGCTTTGAGCGAAGAGTACTTATTCTTTTTTTGCATCAGTAACTCTGTGGTTCCGTAACCAAAATGCGTAACCAGCCCCTGCACTTTGACAGTCGATACCCCTTTTGCCAACACCAGATTTTCATGAACTTTTCGATCAAGTGGGTACTGCGCCTGACTTCGCCGGAACACGCGGACTATAGAACGTTTGCCTGAATACGGCGACATGGGCTCGCCCCAAAAAACATCCTCAAAGTACAAGCGCATGGCAATGTCTTCGCTCTGTTCGTACAGTTTCCGAATATGTGTTATCACCTCAGATGAAAGTATTTCGTCGCCATCAACATTAATTACCCAATCATACTGGCACAATGACATGGCAAAGTTTTTTTGCTTAGCAAATCCCAGCCAGTCCTGATGAACTACTTTAGCACCTTTTGCCCTGGCTATTTCCTGAGTGCCATCTGTACTGCCCGAATCAACCAGAATAATTTCGGCAAAGTCCTGCAAAGCATCCAAAACGGATGCTATGTGCGCTGCCTCATTACATGTCACCAGAAAGGCACTTATGGGTAATTTTTCAGCAGACTTTGTCATTGCTGTTTTGCCTTATGCTCAGCCTGTAAAGTAACCAGTGCAGCGTATTTATTAAAACCGTATTGCCCCAAAATAATGGCCATCAAAAAGCCTCTCCACCCGTCTAAAAAACCAAGATGTAACAAATATTGCTGCAAGAAGTCGGTAAAAAAACGTAGCACTGCAAACGCCAGGCTACTCCTTTTTCCTTTGGCATATTTTTCTTCAGCCAGTAAACAGGCATATTTCAGGTGTTTTTCCTGTGCATGATGATAACTGCGCCAACTGTGGTGAATAATGGCAGACTTAAGCGTACGACTTTTCTCATTTGGAATAAGCAGCGTTTCATGCACTTGGCGGTTCTTAAAACTCACACCGGTCTTTAAAAATAATTTACCCTGCGGCGAGGAATAACGACCATGCTTCAGCAACTTACCAAAAAAGTAAGTATGCCAAGGCATTTTAAATAAATTTTCCTGCAAATCTGGTTCAGACAAGACAGCATCAATTTCTGCTTTAAGGGCATCAGTCATGACTTCGTCAGCATCGATGTTTAATACCCAATCATGCTCACACCAGGTTAAAGCGCGATTACGTTGAGGGCCAAAGCCCGGCCAGTCAGTCTGATAAACCTTGTCTGCATACTGTTGTGCTATAGCTACAGTATTATCCTTACTGCCCGAGTCCAATACGATTAGCTGATCTACCCAACCAGAAAGCGATTGCAAACAACGCTCTATCCGATCTTCTTCATTACAGACAATCACAAAACAGGAAATTTTTCTCGTTCTCATGGCTATTTTGTCCAAGTATCACACTACGCTGCTTCATTGACGCCTTAATCGAAAAGCGCCAGTACTCTCGCATCAGGTTGCCGCTGAATAAATGCCGACAACCGCTCAAATACCTGCTTTGGCGGCAAGCGTGTTTTACTGCCCACCACACAGAATAACCCCGGATTGTCGGCTGCGAAGCTATCCGCCACCTGCCACTGCTCATAGGGGTGAGAGTCGTGTATCAACATGAGCTGCGGCACTTTACTGGTGCCTGCAATCACATGAAACTGCTCTAACAGCTGATGCTTTAGCGCACACAGATAATATAGCGAATATTCGGTCCACTTTAGCTGCAGGTAACGGCCCAGCCACCAGTTGCGTGGGTCTGTAGGGTTGTGTAATGAGCACAACCTGTCAGCCCAAGTTAACTGTCTGTTTTTTGGTTTTAAATCCTGCATCAACTGTTGGCTGATGGTTTTTGCCATCAACGCCGGTGTCACTGTCATACCTACTCCTTTCGGGCCGATATTTGCACTGATACCTAACAGCCGGGCAGACGAACGCCACCATTTCGGATGCTGTGCCCTTGGCTCATACTGCAACAACGCCTTGCCCTCGGGTAGTAACAATAATTCTGTTAACGGCTTTAAGCAGACCACATCGGCATCCAATGTCAGATAGAACTTATTAGACACTTTATTTGCAATCGCTATTTTGACCAATTGCTGCTTACGCCAGCCGCGCATCTTAGGGTATTTTTTCAGCTCCGGCAGCAACTCGTCTTCAGAAATGACGATTATATTTAACCCTTGCCAACAGGCATATTCATGTCTGACCAATTCCACTTCATACCCGGGCACGACAACAAACAATTCGCTAATCAACCCCGCCGGCAAAAAAGTGCTGAGCGACGTAAAAAGAATGTGCGCCCGCTTTAAGTCGTTGACATCATAACTGCCACTGGCTTTCAGGGGCAAAACGGCGCTAATCGCCATAAAAACTCCTCTATAATCACACCGGCCCTATCCAGGGATAACTTTGTGTCACAGTGAAAGGCGGCGTAGCCTACCCTAACAGGCTGTTGAAAAATCTGGTTTTCCTGAATGCTACGACTTTTATAACAAGTGCGCCTTAGTAAAATTTATCTTGGTATTTCTCGATGCTTCAGCACCAATAATCTTTCTGCAGCAAGTCTTGTTCAAAATTTGATCAAAACACTCGTAAATGTCAGCTATCAAAGCCCTTAATTGCCCTTTCAGACAATCAACACCTTCAATCGGGTCAAATTATAGGCAGCCGCCGTAAAGCGGAAGATCCAAGAGACCTTGGCTCGCCCAACATGACGAAGTTTTCTCATCAGCCCTATATCTTTCATCCAGCCGAAGCACTCTTCAATTCGCTTGCGTTTGACTTGGCTGATTTTATAGCCCTCGGTGCCCACTATGTCAACCTTGTTGTCCAGTTGGCAATTTCGCCATTAGTTAATAAACAGTGGGCGGCATAGGTTCATGTATGCCACGTTATTCTGAAGAGCGTAAAGCTGCAACGCTCAAAAAATTATTACCGCCACAGAGTCGTTCTGTAAATTCTGTGGCTGATGAGGATGGGATCAGTCCGCAAACCTTGTATCATTGGTTAAAACAATGTCGTGAGCAAGGAGTTGCAGTGCCCGGACATCAAAAACAGGCTGACCAATGGTCCGCTGAAGACAAGTTAGCCATCGTTATCGAAACCGCCGGCTTATCGGAAGCCGAACTGTCGGCTTATTGCCGTGAAAAAGGGTTATTTACCGAGCAGGTCAAACAGTGGCGTACCGATTGCCTGCAGGGCTTTGGCCGCACTGCTGACAGTGAGCGCCAGGTAAAACAAGAGCGTAAAAAAACGACCAAAGAAATCAAAAAGCTTAAAGCCGAGGTTCGCCGCAAAGATAAAGCGTTGGCCGAGACCAGTGCCCTGTTGGTGCTTTCAAAAAAGCTCGAAGCCTTATACGGGGACGAACCGGACAACGAGGACGACTAACGCCGCAAAGCGAGCGTATAAGGCTACTCGATTACTTTAACGAAGCGGTTAATAACGGCGCATCCCGCCATCAGGCAGCGCATGTTATGTGCATAAGCCAACGCACGTTAAAGCGCTGGGCTAACAATCCGACGCCGGATAAACGGCCCACAACAGCGCCGGTTAAACAACCGCGGCAGTTGAGCGAAGACGAAGAGCAGCGCATCCTGATGGTCTGTAATTTACCGCAGTATGCGGATTTACCGGCCTCACAAATCGTGCCGTTACTGGCCGATAAAGGCGTTTATATTGGCTCTGAATCAACGATTTACCAGGTGCTGAAAAAGCACCGGCAATTAACACACCGGGGCAAAGCAAAACCCCGGAATAAGCATCCGTTGCCGACCAGTTACACGGCAAGCGGGCCGAATCAGGTATACACCTGGGACATCAGTTATTGTCCCTCGAACGTCAAAGGCGTTTTCTGGTACCTGTACTTAATACTTGATATTTACAGCCGCAAAATCGTCGGCTGGGAAGTCCATGAAACCGAATCCGGTGAACTGGCAAAACAACTGGTTGAGCGAACCTTGCTGCGCGAGGGCTGCTGGCATAATCCGCCGGTACTGCATTCAGATAACGGGGCACCGATGACCTCGTTTACACTGAAATCAAGGTTGGCCAACCTGGGCATGGCGATGTCACATAACCGGCCACGCGTGAGCAACGATAATCCGTATTCAGAGTCGTTGTTTCGGACCGTAAAATACTGCCCGAAATGGCCACGCAAAGGGTTTAACTCGCTCAGCCATGTTCGCCAATGGATGATGGACTTCGTTAACGTTTATAACGAGCACCATCTGCACAGCGGGATTAACTTTGTGACACCGGGTAGCCGGCACCGTGGTGAAGATAACGCCATATTAGCGGCACGCGCTGCATTATATGAGCAACAAAAACGCAGCCGCCCGGAGCGCTGGTCAGGCAACACAAGAAACTGGACGCCCGTTGGTGACGTTGCGCTAAATCCCTCCAATGTTGAGGAAATTAAGCGTAATACGGCGGTTGCTTAAAACAGTTTTTTTGGACAACTCGGTTGAAAAACACCGGGTGCCCGTCGTTCGTTTATCAATGCAGCTACGCAAGGACTTGGCAGCTACGTGTGGGGTAATGCCCAAGCCACGACTACCCTCAACAAATTCCAGGGTGTCGTAGCCTTTATCGGCACCTACGGTTCTTCCGGGACGTGTTCCCTGTTTTGCCAACATCGTGGTACCCGCATCCCACTCTTTACTTGTGCCAGCTTCAGTGACTTCAGCCTCTACGATCAGTCCGTTTCGATTTTCCGTCAGGATGTGCCCCATGTGACACAGCTTTGACTCTTTCCCTTTGCCCTTGCGAAACAGCTTTGAGTCCGGATCTGTGCTTGATTGATGGGTCTCGTTGCTCCGCTTCTGGCCATGAAAGTTTTGACCATCACTGTCGTCGTCACCACCGTCATCTTTCGGCTTAAAAGATTTGACCGAGGCGCAGGCCTCCAGCAAGGTGCCATCCACGCTGAAATGATCTTTCGACATAAGCTGACGGGCGCTCGCTTGCCTCTTGATGGCATCGAAGAACAGCTCGTCGATCTCACTGGCAAGAAGGCGATCCCGGTTCTTTGAGAACACCGAGTGATTCCATACCTTGTCATCCATAGACAACCCAACAAACCAGCGGAACATCAGATCGTAGTCCAGGCGTTCCATCAGTTGACGCTCTGACCGGATCGTAAAGAATATCTGAAGAAGTAGTGCCCGAATCAACTGCTCTGGGGGGATCGACGGACGGCCAACAGCCGAATACATCTCAGAAAACGCAGGTTCAAGCTCGATCAACGCCTGATCGACTATTCCGCGCACCTTTCTGATGGGGTGCGACGTAGGAATTCGACTCTCGAGGTCAACATAGCTGAAAAGTGCCGCTTGAGTTTTGGATTGTCCCCGCATCGTCATTGCCCTTTGTAAACGGATGCGCTATTCTCTCATAAATCGGGTTTTTCAACAGCCTGCTAAGCGCAATCCGGTGTAAAAAATTCTTTTGCAATAGCTAAGATCCGTTAGAATAACCTCACTTAATCAGTGATTCGAGCTTAATATGCCCAATTTAACGCAAAGTTTTCTGGATAGCCTGCAACGTCATCGTGATGTATTTGCCATAGTAGAAGCCTATCATGACGCTGCTATGCAGCTGTTAGAAGCCGTGCAGAACTGCTTAAAGCAAGGCGGCAAAGTGGTTTGGATGGGTAACGGCGGCAGCGCTGCAGATAGTCAGCATTTGGCAGCCGAATTTATGGTGCGCTATAAAGCCGAGCGCGACCCGTTGGCCTCAATTGCCTTAACCACTGATACGTCTATTCTTACGGCCCATGCCAATGACTACCATTTTGACAGCGTATTTGAACGTCAGGTACGAGGCCTGGTGCGGCCACAAGATGTCGTAATTGGCCTGACAACCTCTGGCAAAAGCCCGAATATCAATCTAGCACTACAGGCCGCTAATGAGCTTGGTGCATACACTGTGGCGCTGACCGGCCGCGACGGGGGCCTGGTAAAAGATATTGCCAAGCTATCTATTATCGTTAAAAACGATGAAACCGCCCGTATTCAAGAGGTGCATATGTTTATTGGCCACTGGCTGTGTGAAGCCCTGGACATGGCTATTGTAGGACGCAACTAATGATCGACCTAAGCCTGCTGCAAAATTTGTCTTCTGCTTCTGTACTGGTAGTAGGTGATGTAATGCTGGACCGCTATTTTAATGGCGACTCACAGCGCATTTCACCTGAAGCACCGGTACCAGTGGTGAAAATAAGCAAAATTGAAGACAAAGCCGGCGGTGCGGCCAATGTGGCACGCAATATTGCACACTTAGATGGCAAAGTGGCCTTACTAGGCATTATTGGCGATGACAGCGCTGGCGACTCTTTACAACAGCTATTAGCCAGCGAGCAAATCCATTCAGAATTAATCCGGCAACAACAGAAACCGACTATCGCCAAAATGCGGGTGGTGTCACGCCAGCAGCAAATTGTGCGGCTGGATCAGGAAGACAGCTTCAGCAGCGCTGACGCGAAATTACTGGCCGATCGCTTTGCTGCCGTATTCAGCCACTATGATGTAATAGTATTTAGCGATTACTACAAAGGCTCGTTGCAACATATTACAGCTATGATTGCTTTGGCAAAAGCAGCCGGGAAAACAGTGTTAGTTGACCCCAAGCAAGCCAACTTAGCGGTTTATGCAGGCGCCGATGTGATTACGCCCAATTTAGGCGAATTTAAAACGGCAGGTGGCAAAACCGGCTCTGTCGACGAGATGCTAAGCTCAGCCCGCGAGTTAATGCAAAAAGCCGGCTTGGCATCCATTTTATTAACTCGCAGCGAACAAGGCATGAGCCTGATAACGCCGACCGAACACCATCATTTTCCGGCACAAGTACTGGAAGTAAGCGACGTAACCGGTGCCGGCGATACCGTTATCGCCACCTTAGCCGTAATGCTAAATGCTGGCATGTCGTTACCTGATGCCACTCAGCTGGCAAACTTAGCTGCTGGCATCGTGGTGGCTAAAGTAGGTGCCGCTACCGTATCGCCAGAAGAGCTTGCGGCTAAGTTGAACAAGGACTTATTTCGTCAGGGCGACTTTTACCAGACGCCTTTTGATAAAGTGCTGCAGCATATTCAGTTTGCCCGGCAAAACGGCGAGCGTATTGTGTTTACTAATGGCTGCTTTGATATATTACACGCCGGCCATGTCCGCTATTTAGCACAGGCCAAAGCACTGGGCGACAGGTTAGTGGTCGGCCTTAATTCAGATGCTTCAGTACGTCGGTTAAAAGGCGAACAACGTCCTATTAATAGCTTGGAAGACCGCGCTACGGTATTAAGCAGCCTTGCCAGCGTAGACTGGGTAGTGCCTTTTGGCGATGATGCAGCAGAACAGGATACGCCGTTAAAGCTTATCAGCAGCATTTTGCCCGATGTGTTGGTTAAGGGCGGCGATTACAGCATAGACACTATAGTAGGTGCAGATGTCGTGCTCGCCAACGGTGGCGAAGTGCAGGTATTAACCTTTGTCGATGGCCGCTCTACCAGCAAAGTAATCCGCAAAATCCAGGATTTGCAGGGAAATAGCTAAGTGCCTAAGCCGTTAACGTCCATTTGTATTTTGAGGTTATCCGCTATTGGTGATGTCTGTAATGCAGTGTCTGTAGTGCAAGCTATTCAGTGTCAGCATCCTCAAGCTCAGATCACCTGGGTGATAGGCAAAGTAGAAGCACGATTACTGGAAGGTTTACCTGGAGTGCGGTTTGTCGTGTTTGATAAAAGACAGGGCAAGGCTGCTTACCGCCAACTGAAACAGGACTTACAACACGACCATTTTGATGTGCTGTTGCATATGCAGGTGGCTTTTCGCGCTAATCTGGCCTCTTTGTGTATCAAGGCGCACAAAAAAATTGGTTTTGACTGGCATACGGCCAAAGAGCTACATGCGCTTTTTATGCGCCACCGTATCATACCCTCACCACGCAGCCATGTGCTGGATGGCTTTCGCCAATTTGCCAGAGCCATAGGTGTGTCAGAGCACTTACTAACGCAGCCGCCTAAATGGCAGTTACCTATACCGGAAAGCGATGAGCAATGGGCAAAGCAGCAACTGGCCGCCGTGGCGAATTCACGGGTATTGATCATCAGCCCCGCGGCATCTAAAGCCGAGCGCAACTGGCTGCCAGAGCGTTATGCTGATCTGGCAGATTATGCCCATACCAAAGGCTTTGCAGTGATATTGTGTGGTGGCCCCACGGAGCTTGAACGCACATTAAGCCAGGCCATTTTGGCAACGGCTAAGCAGCCGATCACAGACCTGACAGGTCAAACCAATTTAAAACAACTGCTGGCCCTGCTAAAACACGCTAGTTTAGTATTAGCACCAGACACTGGCCCTACCCATATGGCGGTCGCGGTCGGCACGCCAGTTATCGGGCTTTATGGCCATAGCAATCCGGATCGCACCGGGCCTTATTTATTTCGTCAGTATGTGGTAGAGGTGTATCATTCATCTTTGCTCGCGCAACAGGGTAAAACCGCAGCACAGCTTAAATGGGGCACCCGCGTTAAAGGCAAAGATATTATGCAAAAAATAACGGTCGATGCTGTTATTGCGATGTTCGATAAAGTCGTCGCCGAGCAGCAGTTATGAACCACACACAAAAAGCCGCATTTTTGGACAGAGATGGTGTTATTAACATCGACCATGGCTATGTCAGCAGCCCGGAGCAGTTCGAGTTTATCGATGGTGTATTTGACGCTTGTCGCCACCTGCAGCAGCAAGGTTATTTACTGATAGTGGTGACAAACCAATCAGGCATTGGCCGCGGTTATTATAACGAGCAGCAGTTTGCAGCGCTGACCCAGTGGATGACAGCACAATTTGCACAGCATGGCGTTAGCATCACAGAAGTGTTTTTTTGCCCACATCATCCGACTGATGCCATAGCCCCTTACCAAATCGATTGCCAATGCAGAAAACCTGCACCGGGCATGTTGTTACAAGCCCTAGAAAAATATCAGATTGATCCTGGCCAAAGTCTTATGTTGGGCGATAAAAGAGCCGATATGCAAGCAGCAAGAGCCGCCGGCATTAAACGCAAAGTGTTAGTGCTGTCTGGTCAGAGTGTGAGCGAAGAAGATAAGGCCAGCGCCGATGAAGTCTGGCCTTCTATTATAACCGCGTTAACTGCCTTGTAAACAGCCTGGCAGCCGACACAGTTACAGCGCCGCTAACATCACCTCAGCTTTGCTCACTTCAAAGGTTTTTGGCGCTTCAACGTTTAACAGTGTTACCACACCGTTTTCGACAACCATGGCATAACGCTGTGAACGGGTACCGCCAAAATCACCGGTTTCCATGGTCAGCCCAATGGCTTTATGAAAGGCCGCGCCGCCGTTGGCTAAAAACATAATTTCTTCAGCGTTCTGGCTTTTGGCCCAGGCATTCATCACAAACGCATCGTTTACTGCAGTACAGATAATGGCATCAATACCCTTGGCTTTAATTTGGTCAGCCAGGGTAATGTAGCCCGGCAAATGCGCAGCAGAGCACGTGGGTGTAAAAGCGCCTGGCACGGCAAACAGCACTACCTTTTTATTGGCAAACACCTGGCTGGTGGTTGGGTTCATTACGCCTTCTTTGGTCAGCTGCGAAAAGCTCACTTCAGGCAGTTTATCGCCGACTTTAATCATCTTGGTCTCCCCACGAGTTTCATTAGTTATTAAAGGTGTCGTTATTTATTAAATTATTTTCAGTACCAATAGCGCACAGGCAAAACAAACCGTCAGTGTTGATTATATGCATGGTTTTGATGATATCGACGGAATGCGCTTCGCATACAGACCGATCGAGCAAACGCTATTAACGGATTGCTTTGGCGACATAAAGCTATATTGGGAAGTAAGTGCTGTAGTATGGGAATATGGTGAAAATGATACGCATAGTACAAGCTATGGCGCGTCATTAACTCCTGTATTTATGAAACAGGTTTCAACGCTCTATGACAAATACCCCGTATATATAGAAGCGGGGATCGGGGCAAGTTATATAGGTAATCAGAAAGTCGCTGGTAAAGATATTGGATCTAACTACCAGTTCGAAGACAGATTGGGTGTGTTTGTAGAGATCGATAAGAAACAACATGTAGCCCTACGCTATATGCACTTTTCAAACGGCGGCTTTAACAACGACAACCCCGGATTAGACTTCCTGAACCTATCCTACGCCTATCACTTCTGACGCAAAAAACCCGCCGTTAGGCGGGTTTTTCTTAATAGGACCTGGCAGTGTCCTACTCTCACATGGGGAAACCCCACACTACCATCGGCGCTAATACGTTTCACTTCTGAGTTCGGGATGGGCTGGGCCGACATGTCGGTCAGGTGGTACCGTATCGCTATGGCTGCCAGGAAAAACTGGTTTGCAGTAGCGTTTACTGCGTAAAGCTGATGCTCTATCAACTTCACTAAATTCTGTTAGCTCGCATACATAAAATGCTATAGCTTCTATATAAAGCAAAAAACCCGCCGTTA
>JAKVCS010000011.1 GCA_022448365.1 Saccharospirillaceae bacterium
TGACAAAATAACTTGGTGATTCTCATCGTTTTCAGAGTCCGGTAATTTAAGTGACTTTGCTAGCGTTTCGAGTTTTCCAAGCCGCTTTTCTGTTTTGGTTTGTTTAAACTTACGATATCTATACAAGGGAATTGGACCACTGATCGGAAAATAAGCACCATATCGTTGTCCATCATGTTCAACATACAATTCGTCGTCAAACAGGCCCCACCAAAGTACGACTTGTTCACCTGCGAGGTCGGGATCTACCTATGTGCTCCATCTTTATGCTATTAACAAAAAGGCCAAGATCATTGAAGAGCGCTGTAACTCGGCAAGTCAGGCTTTTTGAAATTTTTGTTCATTCGTCTTGGCGATTTGAGTTTCGTAAATTGGTAAGTGATAAGAGGTAATGATGTGATTACCAAGGGATACTGCCGGTATATTTCCAAGCGATTTTGACGTAAACAGACTTATTCATTTACATGCCTCTAGCGCGACCTGTGGGAGCAGCTTATTATCCATGCTTTTTGCCGACAAGAGGGATAACCTGATTGAAGAAGCCCTCTTATTTTCCTAAACAATGAATTTATCCCATTTCCCGTAGCTTGCTCTAATATGACCTTTTCGTAAACTCAACCCAATTAGCAATGCGCCACATAGCAAGCTTGAAACAACTGAAACCAGAGGGGCACCGAGCAGAAATGGCGTGGTAAATAATGCCAGGCCTAGAGGAACAAGCGCATAACGTGCCATGCGCCCAGACTCGGCAGTAGCAGTAACAACGACTGTCAGGACCAGAGCTCCCACCACATGATCAGCATTAGCCGTGCTGCCCTCGGTCCCCAGCGTCAAACGAGTGGACATAAGCCAAACTCCGACAGGAATGCAGAGCGCAAGATTCCAGGGCAAAGTAACTCCTCCTGCAATCATGTCTTTAAATACTGTTATGGGGCCCCGTTCAAACTCTCTTTCATCACCCTCCCAGGCTCCTGTATCAGTATCGCCGGTAAAGAAAATACGTAGCAATGGGCGACCTTGCTTTTTACGACGCCATAAGAATTCAGTAGTTGCCACCAGCTCATCCAGCGAATAAGGAATTTGAATCAGCATGGCTGCTGCACCAACCAGGCAAAGTGTACACCAGGTTCCAATAACGATGGGCTGAATAATAATGAAGAAAATCGACACCACGCCTAATGGCACAATCATAATGCCGAACAGCATTACCAACCAGGGCATGGTGCGCCAGCGGCGGGTTGACCCCATCAGGCCGGTAAGAATTTCCAGCGCATAAGTCATAGCACCTAACCCGGCGTCGGGAACCGGCCACGCCTCAGATACCTCAGATGTGATAATTTCTTCGGTGCCATTTTTCGGGTCACCGCCCCCGCCTGCAAAAAACGGTTCCCATACCGCGTCTATATGTCCTAACTGGAAGGCACACAAATAGCGTGAAATAAAAAAACCTACAAATGCGAGCAAAATAATAGGCATCCGTTGCACCCAGCTTGACGGATTAAACTCCCAACCGGGCGGAATATTGGGGCCGGTCTCCGCCGCTATTAGTGATACACCGGGCGTTGGCCGCGAGCACACGGCAAAAGCAATAATCAGCATGCCCACTAACGTGCCGTTCAGATAGGCCCCCGCCGTAGGAGCCCAGAACACCAACGGTGCCGAGAGCACCCAAAATCCGACAATTCCCGCGGCCCAGCGAGCCTGGCTCATTCGCCATGACAGACTTAAACCGGCAAACACCAGCAGTGCCAGTCCCGACCCCATGTCACTAATCGTCATTGCGCGGCTTTCATACCCCAACAAAAATGGCGCGGTTAACAACCAGAACGCCAACCCGATATTCATAAAGTGGGCCCAAATAAAGTTGCTATGGGCGTCACGATAATGATCTTCGTGCTTTTCACGAATTGCGTTGGCGTTAACTTCTTTTTCCTTCGCCGTTTGCATCCAGTCTGGCAAAGTGATGCCATTGGCTTTATACCAACCTGGCGGATCTTTTTTCAGATTGTCAATTAACCGTTCCAGTGCATCATAAATGTGGTGCTGTGGTCGCCAATTTAACTGTTCCTTTACCCGGCTGAGATTAAGGTCATAATGATCACTTGATAAATCAATCATGAATGGTTTAATGAACGGCTTTTCACCATGATCAAAGGCGTCAGGTACCACCGGCTCGGTTTTTTCTTCCAGCCAAGCTCCAGGTTTAGCAACATACTCCGGTATTTCGATGGTGTTCCACTCTCGTTCACCATAAATCAAATGACCAATTCGATTTTGCAGCGCCTGATAACCCATTACGCTGTCTTCGCCGGCCAATAGTACATTTTCTTTGGGCACTTCATGGCGCTTTTCAACCAGCTCGGTAAACAATGACACCATATCGTCTTTATGCAAAAAAGCTTGTCCGGCCATTTTATCGCCCGAGTACACCCAACTCTTAAATTGCCGCTCGTAAATGCGGGCGATCTGATAGCTTAAAGTGGGAACAGCGGTGTGGTCATCGTACAAGCCAGCCATTCGTAACAGGGTATAGGGAATTTTGCCATGATGGCTGCGAATGGCTTCTTCGGCATCGGCTTTAGACTGCGGATAGGTCCAGCCGGGCTCAATGGGCGTGTCCTCGGTGATTTTTTCTCCAGGGACCCCTGCCCGATGAATGAGCATGGTGGAGGAATAGATGAAATGATCCACATCAAAGCGCTGCAGTTCGGTTAGAAAATCCGCCGTTCCCTTTACATTGAGAGCCTCATACAAGGGGTTGTCTTCGCCCGAGAAATCATAATAGGCGGCAAGGTGAATCACGCAGGCAATATGACCGCCATGTTTTTCATGAATTTTATACAACGCAAGGGAAATGGAGTCTTTGGAGGTAAAATCGCACTCGTAACTTTCATGGGCACTTTCGCAAGGTGTCAAATCCAACCCAATAAGGTGATAATCTTTTTTCAGCACCTCACAAAGTGCACTGCCTACGCCGCCAGATGCACCAGTTATCAGAACAATCCGCTTTTCTGCTGCTTGTTGTGCCATCAATAAGTCCTTGCCAGAAACCTAAAATTAAGAGGGTTACTATTGAGTAACGAATCAACCCGCGTTTCGGGTCATTGACAGAGAGAAAACGATGAAAATAGACAAAATCTAATCAACTTCGGCAATTTAGGGAAACGCGCCGCGTCTGCTTGATAATCGATAATGCGGCGGGACAGTGTAAAACTTGCGAACGACAGGAATATACTTTGTAGTAAAAACACGATTGGTTTGGGGAGCCATCATGCAAGGAGCCTTTGCTGCCACACCGCGTTGGTTAATAAATGCCATAGGCTAATGATTTTAATTGAATAAGTAAGATTGCACGACCGTAAAATGAAATTTAATGTTTTCAATGCGCAAATAGGAATAAAACTTGATGGTCTAGAGTCTCGCAATACTTCCTTGCTGGCACACGGTGTCGGCGCCCATTTGGATAAGGAGCCTCTCATGTCATTTATCTCAGCCGGTCCTGCAGACCGCCTTGAAAACCTCAAACCTAAACGCGTTACCCTTAACGATACAGAAATTCTTCTCATTCGTGACGGTGAAAACGTTTATGCCGGCAGCGCCGATTGCCCTCATAAAGGTGCGCCTCTTGAAGATGGTGCAGTATGTCGAGGCAAGTTGGTTTGCCCATGGCATAAAGGCACTTTTGATATCGCCTCTGCTGATGTATGCGAACCACCTGCACTAACAGGATTATCTCGGTATGCGGTTGAAATACGTGACGGCGAGGTACTTGTGGATCCCGAACAGGCCACCGACAGCACCGATAAACGACAAAACCGATTAACTGCAGTTAACGCACATTCTCATATTGTGATTGTCGGCGCTGGCGCAGCAGGCGCTGCCGCTCTGCAAAGTCTGGTGAACAATCGTTACCACGGTCGGATCACTGTTGTTGATCCAGAAGCAGATGCACCTTATGACCGAACACTGCTTACCAAAGCTGTGACAGCGGGCGACATGGAACCTGATGAGGTAGACCCCCTTGTTAATCAAGACGACATGGATATCACAGAAGTTACACGCCTAGTGGCTAAAGTATCCGGAATTGATACTGCCGCCCATCAAATTGAGCTATATGATGGTCAATCGTTGACATACGATCGATTACTTATTGCCACAGGCGGGATCCCCATACGGCCGGATTTACCCGGCGTTAATTTGTTGGGGATCCATACGCTTCGAAATATTGAGCATGTGGAACGTCTATTAGCTGACGTTGAAAACACGAACAATATTACCATTGTTGGCAACAGTTTTATTAGTCTGGAAGTGGCCGCTTCATTAAAGCAGCGTAGCGACAATATACGGGTAAAGGTTATCGCACCTGATGCGGTGCCGTTTGAAAAACAATTTGGAACCCAAATCGGGCAGTATTTCCGTGATTTACACGAGAAGCATGACGTCGAGTTTGTCGAGGGCACAGTAAGTGGATTTCATGGTACTGAAAAAGTAACCGCAGTGAAGCTGGAAAGTGGCGAAACGTTGGAAACCAATCTGGTGCTGCTAGCTACCGGCATAACGACTGATAAAGATTTACTCAATAGCTTTACATTAACGCATCAGGGATTGGTGAAAGTGAACGAATTCCTTGAAGCTGCTGAAGATGTCTATGCGGTGGGTGATATTACCAGCTATCCGTATAATGGCGAAGAAATGCACATTGAGCACTGGCGACTAGCCCAGCAGCATGGTCGTTGCGCAGCAGAAAATATACTCGCGAGCCTAGCCTACCCTGCCGAACGTAAAGCATTTGATCGCACACCTTATTTCTGGACACAGCAATTTGATGTAAAGTTTGAATACGTAGGCCACGCAAAAGAGTGGGACGAAATCGAAGCGGTGGGCACACCGGAAGACGAACAATACCTCGCAGTTTTTCGCAAAGATGGTAAGGAAATTGCTGCTCTGGCTAAAGGTTATCCGCAGCTCATGGCAAAAATGATTATTGAGATGGACGACCATGTTGCGCTGTCATCGGTTAAAGCTGAACTTGAAGCTGCCTAATTAACAAGCTTTGATTTGGTGACGAGAAAGCGCGTAATGGCGCGCTTTCTATGACAAGATTGCTAACTATTCTCCGAGACCGGTAGTCCTCACGTACAAATCCTTCTGATTAAACAGTTAGCGATTTTCGTTGTAGCTGTCTATACCAGCGATGCCCCACCCAAAATGCTGCGGTGATGTAGGGCACTCCACCTACTACCCACATGATAAGTCCCGCTAATTGCTGATCGGCAAGGTTGCGGGATTCACCGTAAAAAGGAGTGCTGCCAAAGGTAAGAAACGCACCTAAAAAGCCCGTGTGCATTAGCGTCACCAACAGTGCCAGCAACGCATAGGGAACTTTACGGGTAAAGGCATGTAAGCAGGCCCACCAAAACCATACCGCCGATATCAGAAAGCAGGCGTGTTCGAATACGTGAATCCAGGGATTCTCCAACGCCAACATATAAAATTTCGGGATGTGCCAGAACCAGATCATCATACCGTGAAAGTAGGTGCATACCATCGGATATTGAGTGATTTTAAATGCATATTTCCATAATCTTTCCCCATATGCTCCACAAGCCCTGTAGAACTGTGGCAATGGCCGAGCCAAAGCGAAAGCTGGCGCTATTATTACCATCATAAACATATGCTGGGTCATATGCGCAGCAGAGCTATGTTCAGCCCATTCGTCCAACGGACCCAAAATGGTAAAAAAGGTGATCAAAATGGTGATATGAAATAGCCATCTCCGCCATACAACTGCGGTAGCGTAGCGGCAGCCCCATACATAGATTATCCAGAATATCAGTACTATCACCGCCGTAAGGCTAGCGGAAAACGCGTCCTGGCCACCACTGGTAAAGGGGTTGTGCGCCCATGCACCGGTTGACCAAAACAATAACGTTGCTACGAGAATAATTAAATACATGGTGCCATCGCCAAAAGAGGAATGCCAACAGCCAGCGTCGAAATGGCCGAAGCAAGATAACTTGTCGCCGCTACACGCAGTAAAAAGCGCGACTCATTTTCTGCATTTGCCGCTACGTGCCACGACTTAAAGGCGCAAATTCCCAAATAAATAACAATAAGAAACGTAGGAATTAAAAAACTAAGGTTTATCCAATTAAATAGGCCCGCCTCGGCCGCAGGTTTAGCCAGCTGACAAGCCACCGCGACACCGCCATAAGTAAATACAAACCAGAGCGCCCAAATCACAAACCCGGCCACAAGATGCCAAGGGTGCGCGCGGGAAACTTTCATTTAGCCTCCCATATTGTTGGTAAGATCAAAAAGCTTGCGAAGCTTAGCCAAAAAATAACATGTGTAAACAACCACATGGGGCTCATTACGACAATTTCATAGGACAGCTTTGTACTGATGTAATCATAACTAACCCGCAGTGCCTGGAGCGTAGTGGTGATCACGCTGATGATACTGTGGAAAAGCAAAAAGGCCAGCATCACCAACAATACGGCATCATACGCATTAGTCGTAAATTGCAGGTCACTCGAAACAGTGATGAAAGCCAATAGTCCAACATGACCCATTCCACAGGCTGAAACGAGCCAAAGCCACTTAGCGAGCGACTTCTCTTGCTCACGGCGCAAATAGCGATTCAGACGGCGATACAAAGTCACTGCAATGGTCAGTAACGCACCACTTAGCCCCATTAAAACCGGCGAAATTGCCGACACGTCAGGTAAGGTTTTATTTGGTGAAACTGTCCACAAATATAACCAACCGAAAAGCAGCGACAAATATAAGGTGCCGTCAGCTAACAGAGTCACACACATACCCCATAACCCTGGCCCGTCAAAGGTACGCGAGTGCAGAGGCGGCTCTCCCCGGCTCGCTTCTTCATCCGTCAGTGGTGCCATCGTCTTGTGCGTGCCGTTCTCCCAACTCCAGCGTAAAAAGAAGCCTAGACCCAATATGGCGAAAAAGATGCCGACCATATACGCTTTAGACACCAGGCTGATGCACAACCCCGCCAGGGTAGCCGCACAAATTAGAGGCCACCACGAATGGCTGGGAATATGAATAACTTCTTTTAGCTTGCCACTAATCGCATCTGTTCCATACAGTTCCCGTCGCCCGTGCTTAATACTTTTTAAGCCATGTTCGCCAGCTGGAATGCTATTAATCAACGACGGGTCGTCCCATAGTGGATGACGTGATTTTACCTCAGGGATACTGGCAAAATTGTAAGACACCGGCGGCATGCCCGTGGCCCATTCCAATGTATCAGCTTGCCAAGGATTAGATGAAGCCTTTCGACCATATCGAAAATGTAGCGTCACATCTAAGACGAGCATTAAAATACCAATCGCGAGCACGAAGCCACCAATGGAAGAACTCAGATTTAACCAATCCCAGCCCAGGCCACTTTCGTAAGTAAACACTCGGCGTGGCATGCCCAACAGACCAGTTAGGTGCATGATCAGAAACGTTGAATTAAATCCGACAAACACCAAGCCAAACGCCCAGCGTCCCATTCTCATAGACGGCATTCGTCCGGAAAAATGGGGCAACCAGTAATATAGGGCGGCGATCAGCGGAAAGAACATTCCGCCAATAAGCACATAATGAAAATGCGCCACTACAAAGTGCGTATCGTGCACCTGCCAGTCAAAGGGCACCAGTGCTAGCATCACACCAGTCAACCCACCGCAAACGAAGATAAACAAAAAGCCAAAAATCCATAGCATCGGCAGTTCAAACCGAACACGGCCTACCCACAATGTCGTTAACCAAACGAAAATCTGAATGCCTGTGGGAATCGCCACCAGCATGCTGGCAATGGAAAAAAATGCCTGGGCCAAATGAGGGATCCCGACGGTAAACATGTGGTGTACCCATAAGCCAAAGCTGATAAACCCAGTGATGATTACTGATAATACAACCCAACGATATCCCACCAGCGGTCGACCCGCGAACACTGGCAATATAGTGGAGACCATACCCGCTGCCGGCAGAAAAATAATGTAAACTTCAGGATGGCCGAATAACCAGAACAAATGCTGCCATAAAATAGGGTCACCACCAGCGTTAGGATCAAAAAAAGGCATTTGCGCTGCCCGCTCAAGCTCTAACAGAATGCTAGCCAGAATCAGCGGAGGAAAACCGAACACGATCATTAACGCCATCGCGAGAATATACCAGCAGAAAATAGGCATTTTGCTCAAACTCATGCCCGGCGCTCTTGTACGCAAAATCGAGACGGTAAGCTCAATACCTGCCGATACTGCAGATATTTCTACAAAAGTCACTCCGAGTAGCCAGAAGTCTGAGCCCGCGCCAGCGGAATAGTCGTCGCTGGATAAGGGTGTGTACATAAACCAGCCCGAATTAGGCGCGATGCCTAGCACCAGACTTGACAGCAAAATCAACCCTCCAAAGAGGTAACAGTAATAGCCTAAGGCGCTCAAACGGGGAAAGACTAGATCGCGCGTGCCGATCATCTTTGGAATAAGATACATCGCCGCGCCTTCCAGAACCGGAATGGCAAACAAGAACATCATAATAGTGCCGTGCATAGTAAAAACCTGTGAATACAGGTCGGCAGTAATGAGTGTCTGACCTGGCAACGCCAATTGCGAGCGGATCAGCATTGCCAGCAAAATGCCTACGAGAAAAAAGATCACCCCGGTTAGCATGAATCGCTGACTGATAGAAGTATGGTTTACCGCTGCAAGATTGCCCCACCCAGGTAGGTTATCCCATACCTTGGCAAAATTTTTGTGTAGTTCTGATTTGCCATTCATTGTGTTTTACCTTGTTGGACGAGCCATGCATCAAACTTCTCAGCAGAATGAGCAATGACTTTAAAATGCATTTTAGCGTGAGAAAGGCCGCAATATTCGGCGCATTGGCCACCGAACTCACCTACTTCATCGGCTTGCAAACGCACGATGTTCGTGTGCCCCGGGATCGCATCAATCTTTCCTCCTAGCCGTGGCACCCAGAAGCCATGAATCACGTCCGCACTAGTCACATGAATATCAATTGGCGTATCGACAGGAATATGAATTTCATCTGTTAGTTCAATATCATGTTGCGGATAGGTTACATCCCACGCCCATTGTCTGGCATGCACATCAATTCGCACAGCGCGCTCATCTGCCAAAGGCAGCATAATATTCCCAGCTGGAATACCAAAAATGAGCAATACGGTTATGCCCACCGTGGGTAACACAATACCGCCCCACAAAACCATACGAGTAAGAACGCGTTTTACATCTGCATCGCTATATTTACGATTGCGTCGGAAGCTGGCATACCACCAGAGTGAGCAAATCCCCAGTAATACCACGACTCCAACCGTGAGCATGCCCCACCAGATTGTGGTAACCGCCTTGGCTGACGGACCTGCCGGGGCGAGAATGGAATACGGCTCACTGCAACCTGCCAACAATAAGGCACTGGCAGTGAAAAGATATTCTGTTACTCTATTTACCAAACTCACTCCTTAAACGGTATTTAGGATCTGACGCTTCTATGTCGAATTCAATAATCAGCAGCCGCGCTTCACTTAGGGGGCATGCGCTACATCCAGCCCTGATCCATTTTCCCATCGCGTTTTTGCTCATACTCATTGTCACAGATATTGTATTTATCCTTACCAGCGATCCTTTCTGGGCTGAAGCCAGTTTTTGGCTTACTGCTGCTGGACTGGCATTTGGTGTTTTGGCCAGCCTTGCCGGTGCCATTGATGTTTTTACTGTACGTATTATTCGCCATATTGTCGCAGCCTGGGCTCACGCCGTTCTAGCAGTAATGACGCTATCGCTGACCACATTTAACCTTACCTTACGCTTAGGCGATGACCCCGGCGAACTTATTAATCCCTGGGGAATCTATGTCAGCGTTCTAGCTGGCATCCTTATCGGTATTACTGGTTTTTTGGGCGCTCAACTGGTTTTTGCTTACGGCGTAGGTGTTAACGAGCCTCAAAATAATGAACGCTAAGTTGAGCCCTAGATTGGCCATGGCACAAAACCAGGTGCAGCAGGTTTTGCCAGGACCACAAACAGTATGCTTCCGACGCCGCAAAATATCGCTATCAGAAAGCACCAGCTAAAGCCTGCCAGATAACGCATTTCCTGGCGTTCAAGGCGCGTTATCAGTAGCCCAAGGCTCGCATGCAATATCACCAGTATCGTCACAATGGTTAGTTTCACCATCAGCCAGAAAGTAAGGGTGTCGTTTATTACAAAGACCAATGTTCCCGCAATAATAGAAATGATAGCCGCGGGCGAAGCCACATACGCGAATATCAGCCGCGCTACCGACCCCACTCCAAATGGAATATCGATAAAGTCTTCGCGCATTTTCGACTCAGTAGCAATTAAGATTGGCAAATACAACACGGTTGCCAACCAGATCAGAAGACCGAAGATGTGAAGACCTAAAAGCCAGAGCATGAGCAACCTTACATTTATTTCATAATACTAGTTACAGCACTCGCCCCTGAAATGGTTTAGAAAAAAATGAATTTTTGCGATCGCACGTGACGATGTGAAGTTAGCCGATCCCCTATTAGAGAGTAAATGAACAATATAATTCCAACCTACGGTCAGCGATAAAATATTTACTTGTAGATAAAGGTTACTGTATATACGATCTATACACAGTTTCTCAAAGAGCAGAGATGACGTGGTCAACCAAAATTGACCAACCCAGTTAAGCTACTTTTTTCAATTTCTTCATGTCCGCCTCATATTGATTTGGACTCCTGTAATCCAGATAGGGGTTCTAGGGATTTTCCCCTCTAAAAAGACATAATCCTCTGTAGACCACACCAATAAATGGCTGCGGAGGTGGGTTACTACTTATAAGTGTGGCAAATTAGGTAAATATCGTACATTTAATACGGAACAGCCCTGATATGGCCATCAAAAACGAAATTACTATTCTCACGAGAGCAGAACAGGCAAATCTTTATTCCCCACCCATTTTTTCAATCGAAGAACAACGTCTGTACTTTTCTCTGAACGATGCGGAATTGGCAGTTTTTCGGTCAATTCGTCTCAGAGCTCATAGATGTTACTTTGTCGCGATTTTGGGATACTTCAAATCAAAGCCCGTCATCCTAGATATCGCTTACTCGCAGGTTTCTAAGGATTTAATGTTCATCAGTAAAGAGCTGCTTGGCGGCAAGGGGCTCAGACCATTCACTCCCTCACAAAAACAAAAAGATCGACTCTACGCAAAAGTATTAGACCTTGCTGGTTATCACAAATGGGACGAAAGTCAGCACTTCAATTCTCTTTTCGACCACCTTGTTCAGGTGGGCAATGCCTGGCTGGAGCCGCGTTACCTCTTTGATACTGCTATTGAATTCCTAACCAGTCACAGCATTGCTATCCCTAGGTACACCGTACTCCAGAGACTGATAAGCAGAGCGATGCAGCAGGTCAGAAAAGACCTGGCGCACCAACTTAATCAACTCACCAGTCCTGAACTTCACGTCTTTCTGGACAGCATAACAGCCATTGATGACGGACTAAGCCTGAACCAGCTCAGAGGCGGTGCAAAAAGTCTGACCGTACCTGAACTTAAAAAAGAGCTTGCCCTTTATCATCAGTTAGCGCCATGGCGCACGCAAATCAATGGCGTTATCGATGGGCTTAATCTGTCTCTTAAAAATCGACAACACTTCGGTGAGCTCATCAACTATTACGGTAGTAAACTCAAACGATTCAAACGCGCACAGCAGCATCTATGGTTGCTATGTCACCTGACAGAGCGGATACAACTGGCACTGGAACGGTTAACTGATGGGTTCATTTACCATATCCGCAAGCAACAAGAAGCTGCCAACACCTTTGCACAACAAGCAGTGTTCCTGTCCTGGCAGTCAGCCGCGGACAATGTCACGAAAGCGGCAGAGTTACTGCATCTGTTTGTGGATGAGAACATTGATGATAATCAACCCTTCTCAGTAGTCAGACAACAGGCATTGAAGGTCATGAATGACAGGGATATCCAGACCCTCTGCCTTTACCTGAAAAAACAGAAACGGACCGTGGAAGAGTACCAGTGGCAACATTACGATGAACAATGCAATCTCCTGGAGCAACTGTTAAGGCAGGTGTTCTTGTGCCTTGAATGTGAGGCCGGTAAAGGCTCAGAAGCCGTCGTCGCCCAACTTCAACAGATGCAGACGGAAATCGCATTCGGTGGACCACTGAAGACGATGGATACGTCGCTCATCCCGAAAAAGCACCTCCCATGGTTGGTTAAACAGGATAACGTTAACCCGCAACGTTACGAATGGCTGCTCTACCGGCAGTTAACCTCACGACTGAATGGACGCATTTATTTGCCAAATGTTACCAAATACCGCGCACTGGAAGACGACCTGATCCCCCAGACATCGCAGGATACCTTGCTGGCCTCATCAACACTGGACAGACTAAAACAGCCCGCAGAGTTATTGTTACAGGAGAAACAACACCGGCTGGAAAGTGCACTCAAAGACGTTGCTCTCCATATTGATGAGGGAGACAATCGAAATGTGATCATGAAAAATCGTACCGGTACCCGCTGGCGTCTGCCGACCAAAAGCGCTACATCTCTGGTCAACAATCCCTTTTTTAAGCGAATGCAACCGGTCGGTATCGCGGATGTACTGCGGTATGTAGAGCGCGAAACCGGGTTCATGAAATGTCTGACTCATGTACTTCCGATACAAAAACAAGGGTTCACTCATCAGGATGATTTACTGGCCATTCTGATTGCCAACGCCACTCACCGTGGTGTGTATGGCATGGCGCAGATCTCCGATCGAAGCTATGAACACCTGAGTACGGTGCAGGCCAACTATATCCGGCCTGAAACGCTGCATGACGCCAGCGACGTGATCAATAATGCGGTTGCAGCGCTACCCATCTTCCGCCACTACCATATTCAGGAGGACCAGCTGCATGCCAGTGCGGATGGTCAGAAATTCGAAACCCATCTGGAAACCTTTAAAACCCGGTACTCCTCTAAGTATTTCGGCACCAACAAAGGGATCACGGCCATGACACTGGTGGCCAACCACAGCGCCCTCAATGCTCGGATCATCGGTTCCAACGAGCACGAATCACACTATATTTATGACCTGTTACAATCCAACAGCAGTGAAATCAAACCTGACGTACTCTCGACAGATACACACGGTGTCAATCATGTTAACTTCGCCTTACTGGATCTATGCGGTTACAGTTTTGCACCGCGATACGCGCAGTTCAGTAGTGTCATCAATGATCTGTTTGA
>JAKVCS010000012.1 GCA_022448365.1 Saccharospirillaceae bacterium
TCAGCCGCAGTTGGCTCATAAGATGCGGTAAGTGAGTTGTTGGTTGGCGTGAAACTTCCCGAACCACCGCTCCACTGGCCTCCTGCCGCAAACTGCACTGAACCACTCAATTGAACTGTGCTGTTGTTTGCACAAGCCTCTTGGTCGGCACCAGCATCTACTATAGGGGCTGGAGTGATGGTGATTGTCATTACGTCCGATATCTGTGGACAAACTCCTGTTCCAACAGACTCAATTGTCAGATTAACGAATCCGTTAATTATCTCAGCCGCTGATGGTGTATAAATTGCGTTAGGAGTTTCATCATTAGGGTTAAAGAACCCTGTTCCACCTGTCCATTGAATTCCAGTGGCATTTGTGAATGCACCTTCTAGTTCAACAGTAGGGTTGTTTGCACAAGAAATCAAGTCAGAACCAGCTGTGATGGTCGGTGTAGGATCGAAGAAGATCGTCACTTCATCAGACACCGCTATACAATCGCCATTACCTAATGTTGTTAAAGTCAATGTTACAGAACCTGCGGCTATTTCAGCAGCAGTCGGTGTGTACACTGCATTTGTATCATTAGCATTTGGGGAGTAAGATCCTGCTCCACCTGTCCACTGAACACCAGTAGAAATGCTAAATGTACCATTAAGTTGAGCATCTGGAGTGCTCGCACAAAGCGTAATATCATCTCCTGCTCCAACAGTTGGAGAAGGTGTGAAATTGATCACAATTTCATCACTCTCTGCAAGACAAAGTCCATTTCCAGTAGAAGTCAATGTCAGGGTAATGCTACCTCCCGCAATCTCGGCTGGAGAAGGTGTATAAATAGCATTGAGTGCCGTGTTATCAGGACTAAATGTTCCTAGACCACCTGTCCATTCAGCACCCGCAGCATTCGCAATACTGCCGTTCAATAAAACATCGGCATTATTCGAACATACAGCTTGATCAATTCCAGCAGATACTAGCGGAGAAGGATCAATGGTAATCGTCATCTGATCTGACTCAGATAAGCAGTCACCGTTTCCAGTAGTAGTTAAAGTGAGTGTCACTGTTCCTGCGGCAATCTCCGCAGAAGATGGCACATAAGTAGCATTTAGAGAGTTGGCGTCAGGCGTGAATACTCCTGCTCCTCCGCTCCAAGTTGCTCCTGTAGCTACTGTAATGAATCCTGTTAGAACTACCTCTGGATCGTTTTCACAAACAGTTTGGTCGATGCCAGCATTGGCCGTAGGTGCAGGAGTAAAGTCAATCTCTAAGTCGTCAGTAACAGGCAGACATCCACCGTTTCCTGTTGTGGTCAAGGTCAGAGTTACACTTCCTGATGCAATCTCAGCCACTGTTGGAGTATACTCCGCGTTCAGGTCATTTGCATTAGGGATAAATGTTCCTAGCCCACCCGACCATGTGCCTCCGGTAGCTACTGTTACTGAACCTCCTAACTGAGCGGTAGCGTTGTTTGCACAGAGCACAATATCAGTTCCAGCATCGGCAGTTGGCGAGGGGCCAAACGTGAAGGTAACATCATCAGAAACTGCAATACAATTTCCGTTTCCTGTTGTGGTCAACGTTAGTGTCACACTTCCAGATGCTGTTTCTGCTGGACTCGGAGTATAAACCGCATTCAACTCATTGGCATTTGGAACGAATGAACCACTTCCACCACTCCAGGTTCCACCCGTTGCGACAGTCACTGATCCATTCAATGTAATGTCTGGGTTGTTTGAACATACTTCAAAGCCTAACCCTGCATCTGCCGTTGGTTCTGGAGTAATGGTAATGGTAATTTGGTCAATAGCCGCATTACAGTCCAAATTCCCCGTGGTAGTTAAGGTTAATGTCACAGAACCTGTGGCTATTTCATCTGGGCTAGGTGTATAGATAGCTCCTAGAGTGTTAGCATCTGGTGTGAATGTACCTGCTCCACCAGTCCATGTTCCACCCGCAGCAACCGTTACAGCACCAGCAAGGGTAACATCAGCATTATTAGCACATACTATTTGATCTACACCAGCATCAGCTGTCGGCGCTGGAGAGAACGAAATCTCAACGTCATCAGTAACTGGTAAACAGTCACCATTTCCTGTGGTAGTCAAATTAAGTACAACTGATCCTGCAGTGATTTCCGAAGCTGTCGGTGTGTAAACCGCATTCAGTGTATTCGCATTTGGACTAAACGTTCCTAGGCCTCCCGACCATGTCCCGCCAGTCGCGACAGTTACCACTCCCGAAAGGGCCGCATCAGCATTATTAGAACACACTTGGAAGTCCGCTCCAGCATCTACTGTTGGTGCTGCACCGAACGTGTAAGTAACAATGTCGCTCACTGGCAAGCAGTTTCCATTTCCGGTAGAAGTTAGGATAAGTGTTACTGATCCTGCAGTAATCTCCCCAGCACTTGGTGTGTAAACTGCATTCAAGTCGTCTGCATCTGGAGTAAATGTTCCTGATCCGCCTGACCATGTTCCACCGGTTGCTCCAGTTACTGATCCAGCTAGGCTGATCTCTGCATTGTTTGCACACAACACATCGGTAGTGCCCGCATCTACTACTGGTGAAGGAGTAATCGTGATCACTAGATCGTCCGATACTGGATTACAATCACCGTTTCCTGTGGTCGTCAAAATCAAGGTTACCGTTCCGGCTGCAATCTCTGCTGCACTTGGAGTATAAGTTGGGTTGAGAATATTCGCATCGCTGAATACTCCACCTCCACCAGTCCAGACTCCACCTGTGGCAATCGTTACTGATCCGTTTAAGCTTACCTCAGCATTGTTGGCACATACCGTCTGGTCTGAACCTGCACTCGCTGTCGGCGCTGGCGTGAAGTTGATCACTATATCGTCTGATGCTGGATTACAATCGCCGTTTCCTGTAGTCGTTAGAGTCAATGTTACTGTCCCAGCGGTGATCTCAGCTGCACTTGGGGTGTAAACTGCGTTCAGAGTATTCGCGCTTGGGGTGAATGTTCCTGTTCCTCCACTCCACGTTCCTCCTGTCGCCACTGTTACCGACCCAGTTAAACTGATGTCTGCATTGTTTGCACATGCTACTTGATCAACTCCCGCATCCGCTGTTGGGGCTGGACTAAAGGTGTATGTCACATTGTCGCTCACTGGCAAGCAATTTCCATTTCCGGTAGAAGTTAGGATAAGTGTTACTGATCCTGCAGTAATCTCCCCAGCACTTGGTGTGTAAACTGCATTCAAGTCGTCTGCATCTGGAGTAAATGTTCCTGATCCGCCTGACCATGTTCCACCGGTTGCTCCAGTTACTGATCCAGCTAGGCTGATCTCTGCATTGTTTGCACACAACACATCGGTAGTGCCCGCATCTACTACTGGTGAAGGAGTAATCGTGATCACTAGATCGTCCGATACTGGATTACAATCGCCGTTTCCTGTGGTCGTCAAAATCAAGGTTACCGTTCCGGCTGCAATCTCTGCTGCACTTGGAGTATAAGTTGGGTTGAGAATATTCGCATCGCTGAATACTCCACCTCCACCAGTCCAGACTCCACCTGTGGCAATCGTTACTGATCCGTTTAAGCTTACCTCAGCATTGTTGGCACATACCGTCTGGTCTGAACCTGCACTCGCTGTCGGCGCTGGCGTGAAGTTGATCACTATATCGTCTGATGCTGGATTACAATCGCCGTTTCCTGTAGTCGTTAGAGTCAATGTTACTGTCCCAGCGGTGATCTCAGCTGCACTTGGGGTGTAAACTGCGTTCAGAGTATTCGCGCTTGGGGTGAATGTTCCTGTTCCTCCACTCCACGTTCCTCCTGTCGCCACTGTTACCGACCCAGTTAAACTGATGTCTGCATTGTTTGCACATGCTACTTGATCAACTCCCGCATCCGCTGTTGGGGCTGGACCAAAGGTGTATGTCACAATATCTGACTCTGGTAAGCAATTAGCATTACCCGTAGAAGTGAGTGTCAATGTAATTGACCCACTTGCTATCTCAGATGCACTTGGAGTGTAAACCGCATTCAGTGTATTTGCATCAGGGTTAAAGGTTCCTGAACCGCCGCTCCAGGCCGCTCCGTCAGCATTCGCTACAGAACCTGCTAGGGTAATTTCTGGATTATTCTCACAAAGCTCAAACCCTATTCCAGCATCGACGGATGGAGCTGGCGCTATTGTAATAGTCATTTGATCCGTGACCGCAGTACAATCACCGTTTCCAGTAGTTGTAAGAGTTAGTGTAACTGAACCCGCACCGATTTCGGCCGGAGATGGAGAATATACAGCTCCCAGAGTGGTATTATTCGGGGAAAAAACGCCATTTCCACCAGTCCATATTCCACTGGTAACGACCGTTACCTGGCCGTTTAAGTTAACATTAGGATTGTTGGCGCAAACGTCCACATCTAGACCAGCATTTGCAGTTGGTGCAGGTGTGAAGATGAGTTCAACATCGTCAGATTCTGCGCTACAACTCCCGTTTCCTGTTGTGGTTAAAGTCAACGTTAATGACCCCGCTGCAATTTCCGCAGCAGTTGGGCTATATGTAGCATTTAGAGTATTGGCATTTGGAGAGAACGCGCCTAAACCTCCTGTCCAGACTGCACCAGAAGCAACTGTAATAGCTCCACTCAAGGATGCTTCTGCATTATTCGAGCAAAGCGTAATATCTGCTCCTGCATCGACTGATGGTGCAGGTGTAAATGTATAAGAAACGTTATCAACTACGGGAGAACATAACCCATTCCCAGTCGAGGTCAAAGTAAGTGTTACTGATCCAGCTGTAATTTCAGAAACGCTTGGGGTGTATATTGCATTCAATGTACTGGCGTCTGGGGTGAACGTTCCCGATCCACCTGACCAGGTCGCACCATTTGCAGCCGTCACCGAACCATTCAAATTAATCTCTGCATTATTAGCACAAAATGCTGCATCAGTTCCTGCGTCAACCGTTGGTTCTGGAGTTATTGTAATTGTGATATCATCAGTTACTGGAATACAGTTTCCATTCCCTGTAGTCGTCAAAGTCAGAGTCACCGTTCCAGCCGCAATTTCCCCAAGTGAAGGGGTATATGTGGCAAAGAGAGAGCTTGCGTCAGGGCTGAAAGAACCAAAACCACCGCTCCAAACACCGCCAGAAGCAATGGATACAGAGCCAGTCAAATTCACATCAGAGTTATTTGCACAAACCGTTTGATCAGTTCCCGCATTGGCTGTAGGAGCATCAGTAAAAGTCACTTCTACCTCATCAGAAACCGGGGTACAATTTCCATTTCCAATTGTGGTCAATGTTAGAGTTACTATTCCCGCTTCGAGCTCTGCTGTGGTAGGTGTATACACAATATTTAGCGCATTAACGCTTGGTATATAAATTCCATCCCCACCTGACCACTCGACTCCACCAGCACCAATTAAGGTCGCTGAAAGAGAAACATCAGCATTGTTCTCACAAAGAACTTGATCAGCACCAGCATCAATAGTTGGTGCTGGAGTAAATGTGTAAGTCACATCATCAGAAACCGCAATACAATCGCCATTTCCAGTCGTTGTAAGTGTGAGTGTTACTGAACCTGTAGTGAGCTCACCTACGCTTGGTGTGTAAACAGCGTTCAACGTATTTGCATCAGGAGTGAATGTTCCTGAACCACCTGTCCAAGTTGCTCCTGTAGCTTCTGTGATAATACCATTAAGGTTAATATCAGCATTGTTTTCACAAAGACTTGCATCTGTTCCTGCGTTTACTGTAGGAGCGTCGGTGATCGTGATGGTAATTTGATCAGTTGCGGGAGTACAGTTTCCGTTTCCAGTAGTAGTCAATGTTAGAGTCACCCCGCCAGCGGCAATCTCTCCAAGAGATGGTGTATAAGTAGCAAAAAGTGAGTTTGCATCAGGAGAGAATGATCCGAATCCTCCGCTCCATGTGCCGCCAGTTGCTATAGATACCGAACCGCTTAAGTTGACATCAGGGTTGTTTCCACAAACAGTTTGATCTACTCCTGCATTAGCAGTTGGAGCATCAGTAAAGTCGACAACCACATCATCAGAAACAGGTGTACAGTTTCCGTTTCCTGTTGTAGTTAAAGTAAGTGTTACAGTTCCTGCTGTGAGTTCCGCTGCTGTTGGTGTGTAAACTGCATTTAGAGTGTTTGCATTTGGTGTGAAAGTCCCGGCCCCGCCAGTCCATTCACCTCCAGACGATACTGTAACAACCCCAGCAAGAGTCACATCAGCATTGTTTTCACAAAGCGTTTGATCAACACCAGCATCTGCTGTTGGAGCAGGTCCAAATGTGTAGGTCACGTTGTCAGAAACGGCTATACAATTCCCATTTCCGACAGAAGTGAGAATAAGAGTGACACTTCCTGAAGCGATTTCACCAAGAGTAGGTGTATACACAGCATTCAATGTATTTGCATCAGGAGTGAAAGTTCCACCGCCACCAGTCCAAGTTCCTCCTGTGGCGACAGTTACAGAACCAGCAAGGGTGATATCAGGATTGTTAGCACAAAACTGTGAACCAGTACCTGCATCTACAACGGGAGCTGGTGTGATGGTGATTACTACTTGATCAGTAATAGGATTACAGTTTCCATTTCCTGTTGTGGTAAGAGTCAAGGTTACTGTACCAGTAGCAATCTCAGCGACTGAAGGAATGTATACAGCTCCTAGAGTCGTGTTGTTCGGACTAAAAGTTCCAAGACCACCGCTCCAAATACCACCAGAAGCGATTGTAACAGATCCGTTTAGAACTACATCAGGATCGTTTGCACAAACATCTACATCCGCTCCAGCACTGACAGTAGGAGAAGGTGTGAATGTGATTTCAACGTCATCAGATTCTGGATTACACGTTCCATTTCCTGTAGTAGTCAAAGTAAGCGTAAGAGTACCAGCTACAATTTCAGCTGCAGTTGGAGTATAAGTTGCGTTAAGCGAATTAGCGCTAGGATTAAAAGTTCCTAGACCACCGCTCCAAACACCTCCAGCAGCAATAGTTACTGCTCCAGCCAGAGAAACATCAGCATTGTTTTCACAAACATCTTGATCAGCGCCTGCATCTACAGTTGGTGCATCACTGAAAGTGAATGTTACTTGATCCGTTACTGCGATACAATCTGCGTTTCCAGTAGAAGTCAATGTAAGTGTAATACTGCCAGAAGCTATTTCTCCAGCAGAAGGAGTGTAAGTAGCATTCAGAGTATTCGCATCAGGTGTAAAAGTACCCGATCCGCCGCTCCATGCTCCACCAGTTGCAACCGTTACAGAACCGTTCAAAGTAATCACTGCATTGTTTGCACAGTAATCTGTGTTGGCACCTGCGTTTACAATTGGAGCAGGAGTAATCGTAATCTCAATATCGTCAGAAACGGCATTACAGTCGCCATTTCCAGTCGTTGTCAAAGTAAGTGTTACTGTACCGGCAGAGATTTCAGCAGCTGAAGGAGTGTACACAGCACCAAGAGTAGTATTGTTTGGTGTGAAGACACCAT
>JAKVCS010000013.1 GCA_022448365.1 Saccharospirillaceae bacterium
TCAGTGGTGACCTTACAGGTTGAAGGTGTAGATACAAACTACCAAGGCACCATTTCGTTTATCGAACCGCAGGTGCGGGATGATCAGGCTCGTATCGTGTGGGTAAACTTACCTAACGAAAAGGGTGAATTGACCACAGGCAGCTTCGTTCGGGCACAAATTGAAGTTGCTACCATAGACGTACCACTGGCAGTTAAACGTGTTGGTTTGCAAGGTTTTCGCGACTTTACGGTGGTTTATGCCAAAGTCGGTGAACAGTATGAAGTACGTATGCTGGAGCTAGGACGTGAGGGCGGAGAATGGGTTGAAGTGCTCGGCGGATTAAATCCGGGCACCGAATATGTCACCGAGAACAGTTACATCTTAAAAGCCGACATTGAAAAGTCCGGCGCATCACACGACCACTAGGAGCGTAAATCATGTTGGAGTCGATTTTACGCTTTTCGATAAAGCGAAAGTTTCTCGTGCTGGTGATGGTATTAGCTGTTGCCGGACTGGGGGTATGGAATTTCACTAAGCTGCCTATCGATGCGGTGCCAGATATCACCAATATACAGGTGATGATCAACACTGAAGCAGCCGGTTATACACCGCTTGAGATAGAGCAACGGGTCACATTTCCATTGGAAACCGCTCTGGCAGGCTTGCCGGGGCTGACCTATACCCGCTCTGTCTCGCGCTATGGGTTATCTCAGGTAGTCGCCATATTCAGTGACGAGACGGATGTGTACTTTGCTCGCCAGTTGGTGAATGAACGATTATCCGCCGCCCGTTCTGAACTGCCGACAGGATTGGAGCCTCAGCTTGGTCCCATTGCTACGGGCTTGGGTGAAATATTCATGTTCACCGTAGATGCCGAACCTGATGCCACCCATGCAGATGGTTCGCCCATCACACCAATGGATTTACGCACAGTTCATGACTGGACTATCAGGCCACAGTTAATGCGGGTTCCCGGCGTTGTTGAGGTTAACCCTATCGGTGGGTTTGAACGCGAAATTCTGATTGCCTTCAAACCTGAAAAGCTGCTGGCCTTTGGTTTAACCCAAGCGGATGTGGTCGATGCCATTGCCAGCAACAACCAGAATCAAGGCGCAGGGTTTATTGAGCAAAACGGTGCACAGTGGCTGCTCAGAATACCCGGACAGGCCGAAGATATTGCGACAATAGGCCGTATTCCACTGAAATCGACTAATGGTTCTGCGCTGACCATTAAGGACGTTGCGGATATCGAAAATGGTCAGGGTTTACGTACCGGTGCTGCAACGCAAAATGGCCGCGAAGTGGTCATGAGTACCGTGTTCATGTTGATTGGTGAGAACAGTCGTACCGTGGCCCATGCCGTGGGCGAGAAGCTGAAAGAAATCAACGCCAGCTTGCCTGAAGGTATCGTGGCTACCGCTGTGTATGACCGCACCAAGTTGGTGGATAAGACCTTACAGACAGTCCAAACCAACCTATTGGAAGGTGCGCTTCTGGTCATTGTGGTGCTGTTTGTTCTTTTAGGTAACTTCCGGGCAGCCTTTTTAACTGCGCTGGTGATCCCATTTGCCATGTTAATGACTATTACCGGCATGGTTCAGACCCGTGTGAGTGCTAATCTGATGAGCCTTGGCGCACTCGATTTCGGCTTGCTAGTTGATGGTTCGATTATCATCGTTGAAAACTGTTTGCGCAGGCTCAGCCAAAGCGGAAATGCCCCATTGCCACTTAAAGAGCGCATGGAGTTGGTGTTTGACGCTACACGTGAAGTGATCCGCCCGGCCTTGTTTGGTGTGTTTATCATCACAGCCGTTTACCTGCCCATTTTTGCGCTGGAAGGTGTGGAAGGCAAAATGTTCCACCCGATGGCTATTACTGTTGTTATAGCTTTATTAAGTGCGATGTTGCTCTCCGTCACCTTTGTTCCCGCCACCATTGCGTTGTTGTTTAAAAAGCCAGTAAAAGAAAAGCACAGCCCACTGATCCGTGGAGCCGGAGCCTTATATCGTCCAGCGTTAAGCTGGGTGTTGAAAGGTCGCTGGATAGTCGTATTTGCTGCGTCGCTATTGGTGGTGGTATTTGGCTATCAGGCAACCAGATTAGGCAGCGAGTTTGCGCCCAATCTGGATGAAGGGGATATTGCCATGCATGCACTGCGCATTCCGGGTACGTCACTGAGTCAGGCTATTGCACTACAGGAAACGCTGGAAGACAAAATTAAGCAGATGCCGGAAGTAGAGCGGGTGTTTGCCAAAATCGGCACCGCTGATGTGGCTACCGATGCCGTTCCACCTAGTGTGGCGGATAACTTCATTATTTTAAAACCCCGTGAGCAGTGGCCTGATCCTGACAAGACGAAAGAGCAAATTGTCGAAGAACTCGCTGCTCTGGTTGCGCCCATACCCGGCAACCGCTACGAATTTCTGCAACCCATTCAGATGCGCTTTAACGAGCTACTGGCTGGCGTTCGGGCAGAGCTGGCCATCAAGGTATTTGGAGACGACTTCGATACTCTCACAGGTTTAGGCGCTGAAATTGAATCTGCTATTTCTCAAGTAGAAGGCATTGCCGATATTCAGGTTGAACAGACGACCGGCTTACCTATGCTGAATATTGTTTCTGACCATCAAAAACTCATGCAGCACGGTATCAGTATTGGTGATGTGCAATCGCAGGTGGCTACCGCTATGGGCGGCGCAGTTGCCGGTAAGTATTATCAGGGCGATGTGCGCTCAGACATTGTTGTGCGCTTAGGCGAATCACGCAGACAGGATATTGATGCGCTCAATTACCTGCCCATAACGTTACCCGATGGTCATAGCATTCCGCTACAAGAATTGGTATCGCTGGAGCTGGTGTCGGGGGCGAACCAGATCAACCGGGAAAATGGCAAACGCCGGGTGGTGGTCACCGCCAATGTGCGTGGACGTGATTTAGGCAGCTTTGTGGCTGATATTCAGCAAGCTGTGGCGGAAAAAGTCGAAATTCCGGCCGGTTACTGGGTAGAGTACGGTGGCACTTACCAGAAGCTACAGTCAGCCTCCAAGCGCCTTAGTATTGTTGTGCCGGTTACCTTGCTAATGATCATCGGTTTGCTGATTCTGGCACTGAACTCGTTTAAAGACGCGATGATCATCTTCACGGGTGTGCCACTGGCATTAACTGGGGGAATAGCTGCGCTGCTATTGCGTGATATCCCGTTTTCCATTTCGGCGGCGGTGGGTTTTATCGCCTTGTCGGGTATCGCCATATTGAATGGTCTGGTAATGGTGTCCTTTATCCGTGAATTACGCAAAGAAGGTGTCGCCCTTAATCAGGCCATTTTTGATGGTGCGTTAACGAGGTTGCGCCCGGTATTAACGACCGCATTAGTGGCATCGCTGGGATTCATCCCGATGGCGCTCAATACTGGTATTGGCTCGGAAGTGCAGCGTCCATTGGCTACGGTGGTGATAGGCGGGATCATTTCATCCACCTTGCTCACCCTGTTCGTTATTCCGGCCTTATATCGAATTTTACACAAAGAAAAGGAGTCACTTTTGACTGACACAGAAGTATTGGAGTCGTCTGATGCCAAATAGTCTTATTAAACTCAGCGTAACTCTGCTGCTGGGCGCATTAGCCTTGATCAGCATTGATGTATTCGCACATGGGGTGGACGATAATACCCGCGCATTTCTGGAACAAAACCAAGGTGTGCAGTTTATTCCGTTTTTGTACATCGGGGCTAAGCATATGATCACCGGCTATGACCATTTGCTGTTCTTGGTGGGTGTGATCTTCTTCCTGTACCGCAGCAAGGAAGTACTGCTGTACGTGACCATGTTTACTATTGGTCACAGCACAACCTTACTGTTCGGTGTGCTGAGCGATATTCAGGTTAACGCCTATTTGATTGATGCCATTATAGGTTTGTCTGTCGTCTACAAAGGCTTTGATAATTTAGGTGGTTTCAAGCGATGTTTTAACTGGCAACCCAATACGCAATGGGCAGTACTGATCTTTGGCTTATTTCACGGTTTTGGATTGGCAACCAAATTACAGGAATTCCATTTACCGGAAGAGGGGCTTATTACTAATCTAGTTGCCTTTAACATCGGAGTTGAACTGGGCCAGTTTGCAGCACTCGTGTTTATCCTGATCGCCATCAACGCTTGGCGAAAACTGCCTTCGTTCCAGCGTTTCTCTACCATGACCAATACGGCTCTTATGAGTGCTGGCGTCATGTTGATGGGATATCAGCTTACCGGTTACTTCGTTAATTAAACTTATAACAAGAGAATATTATGCAACACACTGTCAGTACAAAAACCTTAGTCAAAGCCAGTATCACCGCAACAGTTGTGGCGGCAATTGCTTTGGTGACTTTTATTCTTCCAGCGGAATACAACATCGACCCAACAGGAATCGGGCATAAGCTGGGGTTGACGACCCTTGCACAAGCGACTGAATCTGATGTTATTGTTTCTACCAACAATGCTGATACCAATACTTCAGGCAGTCAGGAATTTCAGACCATTGAAGTTGTCGTGCCTGCCGGGCGCGGTGTCGAATACAAATTTGCCATGCAGCAATATGCAAAAATGACTTATGAATGGCTGACCGACGGTGAAGCCCTGTATTTCGATTTACATGGTGAACCGGAAGGCGATACCACCGGGTATTTCGAGAGCTATACCATAGCAACCTCCAATGAGATGAAAGGCAGCTTTACTGCTCCTTTCGCCGGTTCACATGGTTGGTATTGGAAAAATGAAACCGATAACCCCATTGCTGTTCAACTTTTAGTAAAAGGTCAATATGAAATCATTGGTCTGAAGCAATAAATCAACTTATTAAAATTGGAGAATATGATGAAAAAAACGTTATCAGCAGTGGTACTTTGCTGCACATTAATCAGTGGTCGTGCTCTGGCACATGGCGATCATGGTGTTATCAGCGGCCAGAAAGCCATCAGCATTGCAGCTAAATCTGTGAAGCAAATGACCTTCAAAGATTTTGGTTTTGAAGTGGGTAAACTGGATGAATCGTGGAAAGACTTGTCGCCTGAAAAGTTCAGTGTCGTTAGCGTAGAAGAAGAGTTCTATGTGGTAAGTGCCTCTAATTCTGATGCCGCCAAGCAAGTCTTTTTCAAGATAGCCAACAACGGTCAGGTTTTGGATGTGAAAGCTAAGAACGACTATTAAAGGCTAGGGGGTACTGAGAGTTGACGCTCAGTGCCCATCCTTCATTTCTTGTAATATAGGCTAAGCCCTTTTTTGCAGACCGCCTCAATGAAAAGCGTTTACCTCAATCGTCCGCTTCACGTACTGAGCTGCCCTACAGAGAGCCTTGATGGGCATCAAAAGACAAGGAACGGACGTTTAGTGGAACTAATTTAACTTTTTTATCCATTGGATTTAAGTCTGAAGAGTTTACAAGTATTCGGTATCGCGTAT
>JAKVCS010000014.1 GCA_022448365.1 Saccharospirillaceae bacterium
AGGTTTTTCCGAAGATACAGATATGTACCGCATCACTTTAGAAGCAGGACAAACCGTTGCCCTGGATATTGATACCGGAGAACCTGCCCCTGCAAATAATGGTTTTACTGTTTATCCAGCATTGGTAGAGGTGCTGCAAACAGTTGATACAGAACTGCGTTTATTCGATGTAGAGGGTAATGAGTTGGCGGCAAATAGTGATGGTGCTGCCCCTGGTGAAGAATTCTCCCGTGAGTCCTATATTGAGTACACTGCCGAAGAATCAGGAACCTACTATGTTGGTGTCAGTCAATTGGGGAACCGTAATTATGACCCCAATGTGGCCAGAAGTGGTAGTGGTTGGACATTCCCAGAGGTGGGCGTGTTCTTTGGTGATTATGAACTCACCGCCTCTTTGGTAGATGACACTCCTCCAGAAGGGGAGAGTTCAAACGATACCATTGCCACAGCTACACCCACTGGTGTAACTGCTGACAACCCAACGGTGACTTTTAACGGTGAAATTTTTGGTAATTTCTTCGATCCCGATTTGTCATTGCGTACGGATATCAGTGAAGACGTTGATATCTATTCAGTGGAACTGGATGCAGGGGATTTCTTGCAAATTGATATCGATGCCAGCCAAATCGGCTCAGAAGTAGATACCATCTTGCGAGTATTTGATGCAGAGGGGAATGGACTCGCTAAAAGCGACGACGACTTTGCACCAGAAGAATTGTTTAACGCAGATGTTGGTGTTGATTCTTACATAGAATTTACAGCAGAAACAGCAGGGACTTACTATATTGGGGTGAGTAGTTTTGCCAATAGCCCATTTGACGACTTTGACACAGATTTCTACGATCCAAACGTAGTGGGTAGCGGTTCTGGAAACAACTTCGGTGAATATGAGTTAAATCTGGCATTAAACCAGCCAATTTCCTTTAATGGTGAGCCAACGGTGGTTGAACCCCCAGATGGCAGTGGACCCTCCGTTTCCTTTACGGCTACACCACTCACCCTTACAACAGATGCAGTTTTTCTTGCCAATGCCCTAGTACAGCCTGTTCTTGATGGTGAAGAGTCACCTGCAACGTCTACTTTGTCGGTACAGTTCTCTACTGAAGGAGAATTGCCCGAAGATGGTGTAGAAATCTTGTTAAATACCAACGCGGTTCTGACTGAGTTAATTGATGTCAGGGAATTCATTGCTGGTAGTGGAGTTACGATTGTTGGAGCGATTTTTGATGAATCAGGTGTGCCTACTGGATTACGGCTCAATGTATTTGCAACAACTGCCAGCTTCACGCTGAATTTAGACAACGCAGAAATTGTGCCTACTGATGGGACTCAAAACTTAGAGGTATCTTTGATTCCATCGGCTGGCTATCAAGCAGATGGGATGAATTTTTCTACACCCATCTACGATACTTTGAGCGATGTGCCTGATGTTGGCACCTCACCGACAGTCAGCTTATCTGCCATCAATACAGAACTCGTAGAATCGGAAGGTAACACAACAACATTAACCATTAGTTTGAGTGAACCACCACCGGCAGAAGGTGTATTGGTCTTTATTGATAGTGAAACTGAAGACGCTATTCGCGAATTCAATGTGTTTGATGCTGTGATCACAGGAGCAGATGGACCATTTGTGGACGACGATGCTAGTGGATTCTATCTGCCCATGACGGAGCAAACCGCGACAATTACCGTATCAGCTTATGATGAAACCACAAATCCTAATCTCACAGTAGAGGATACTCTCGAAGGAATAGAGACTTTAACCTTTAGCATTGCTGGTGGACCTGGATATAACATTTCCCCAGAAGCTAACTCAATTGACATCACCATTGCCGATAATCCCGATTCAGTGGAGCTTCCCGATGACGGTGACGGCGGTAATGATGGCGGCACCGGTGATGATAACGATAATCCTGAAAATGAGCTTAATGACACGATCTCAACTGCCACTGATACGGGGCTGAACACCGATAATCCAACTTACACAACAACCGCAACCCTGGATGTTCAAGAGGTATTCTCACCATTATACTTGAGTGGGTTTACTGACATTACCGAAGATGTCGATATGTATGCCTTTAACCTAGAGGCAGGACAAACGATTACTTTGAATGTCGAAGCCAGCGATACTACAAACGAAGAAGGTGAGGTGGACGTTTCGCTTCTGGCCCCTGTATTAAGGCTTTTCGATGACGCTGGTAATGAAGTAGCCATTTTTGAAAATTCGGTCACAGAAGATACTGTCCCTCAAGCAACCAATAATGCCTCTCTCGAATTTACTGCACCTGATGCTGGTACTTACTATGCAGGTGTGAGTGTTTTAGGCAACACTTTCTACGATCCAAACGTCGAAGGTACTGGCAGTGGTTGGTTTTTTGAAGACCAGTTTGAGCCAGGTTCTTATCTTCTGAGTGCTTCATTGGCTACTGAAATTCAGGATAGCTTTATACCTGTATTCGGCTCTCTCGGAGGAGACACCATCGAAGTTGACGGAGGCAACCAGTTAGTTTTCGGTGGAGCAGAAGACGATTTCATCGATACACTTGCTGGAACGGGTGGTAACCGTGTCTATGGACAGTCTGGGGATGATACCTTCGTCTTAGGCAGTGGCGATCGCGCTTTGGGTGGTTCAGGAGATGATCGTTTCTTCTTCTTAGGTGGCGAAAGTACCGCTACTGGTGGCACTGGGGCAGATCAGTTCTGGATTGCTGTTAGTGAAATTCCTGAAGCTGCTAACGTTGTTACCGACTTTACTGGTGGAGAAGACGTTTTAGGTATTAGCGGTTTAGGTATTGGTTTTGATGATTTGAGTATTACTCAAGATAATGCTGATACTTTAATTGCTCTTGGCGATGATGAGTTAGCTAAACTATTAGGAGTTACTGCTAGTAGTTTGAGTGCTGCTGACTTTGCCTTTGCTGCTTCTGTGTAGCATTTCTCTGGCTGAAACGGCGATCGCATTTTTAGGGTGCGATCGCTAAAATTGAATAACTGTGCAAAATTTGCACAGTGCAGAAACTCCCAACTAACGTGAGTTCGGAGTTCGGAGGCGCGGAGATAGCTAAAATTGACCAATCATTTTATTTTTGGAGTAACAGAAAATGGCAGTTGTTGGTATTACCTTAGATAAACCCGAGGTAGTTGAAGGAGAAGTAATTACCCTAACCATTAATGTAGACGGAGATATTCCCCCAGAAGGGTTAACCGTTCTAATTAATGATGTTGTCAGTGCAGCAAATCCTGTTGTACGAGCTTTAAGCGAATTTGATATTGCTAACGTTCAGTTAACAGGAATTAGTGGCTTTCCCATTCCAGCAGAAGGAGACAGTGGTTTCTTTGCCACTATCATCGAACCAACAGCCATCATTACCTTGCCAGTATTCGATGATGGGTTTGATGAAAACGAACCAGATGAAGTCTTTACCTTTGCGGTGATTGACGACGAAGCTTACGACGTTGACCCCGATGCCAGTAGCGTTACCCTGAGTATTGCCGATAATGAGGTTGCTAACGAACCGAGAATCAGTGATTTTGAAGACGGAACGGTTCAAGCCTGGACAGTAGGACAACCAGGAAATCATTTTGCACCACCAACCAATATTCCGAATGGTGGTCCCGATGGGGCAGAAGATAATTACCTTGGCCTTCAATCAGAAGGGGGTCAAGGGGTTGGTAGTCGTCTAGTCTGGTTCAATCAAAGTGCTGATTGGCGTGGCAACTATCTTGAGGATGGAATGAATACCATTGAAGCTTCTTTGATCAATGAAGGAAGGGAAGATGTGGTCATCCGAGTCGGTTTTGATGGACCTGGGGGAAGATTTGTAACCACCCAAGGAATTACCTTAACCCCTGGAAGTGGCTGGCAAGAAGCCACCTTTAACATCGAACCAGAAGATTTAACCCCAGATGGCGGAACCGATGTTGAGGCAACTTTAAGGGATGTTGCTCAAATTCGCTTTCTCAATAACCCTAATCCTCAGTATCGGGGAGTTGCAGTTGCGGCACAGGTTGGAGTTGATGATATTACCTTCACTAACACAGAGATACCTCGATTAAAAGTCAGTTTATTCACAGGACCAAATTACCTAATCGAAGACGAGGGAACAGTATCTGCTCATGCTTTTCTAGCAACAGAGGGGGTGATTCCCGAAGGCGGTTTAGTGGTGTCGGTGGATGCACCCAACTTGAGTGAGTTTGACTTAACAGGGGTTTCCGTTGATGGGGGTGAAATTGTAGCAGTTGGTGAAGGTAGTTTTGACCTGCGGATGACAGAATATACCACCCTGGTTAACCTACCTATTGCCAATGATGGGGAAACAGAAACAGGAGAAACCGCTAGTTTCAGTTTAGCTGCGGGAGATGGGTATGAGATTGTTGAGGACTATAGTGGCGGTAGCTTTGGCCTAGTGGATACCCGGACCGATATTCCCCAAGGGGTGATCAACGAACCCAACGACGTAATTGGGTTCGCAACCGACACCCAAATTAGTCCTGAGAACCCGACATTTTTCGGTACCGATGGGGTCTACTTCGACATTGGCAACCGTTATCTCAACGAAGATGGCACCTACACCTATATTGACTACAGTGAAGACGTTGATGTTTACAAAGTCGATTTAAGCGCCGGGGATACCATTACCATTGAAACCTTCGACTTTGATACCAACCTTGACGAATTTGGTGTAGGTTTTGCCATCAACGCCTTTGTCTACGATGCCGAAGGCAACCAGCTTCAAGACTATATCAACACCGGCTTTGATCCAGCGGCCGCTCCCGACAAGTTATTTGGAGGTCTAGGTCCGTTTGATGTCAATGAAACCGACAGTTACGACGAATTCACCGCCCCAGCAGACGGCTCCTACTTTATTGCCCTCGGTGACGATGGGCAAGTGCAAAACTTTTGGGACGTGGTAGCCCCCTTCTATGAACCGAACACCCCTGGTTTCGGCAACGGTAATCGCTCGATCTTTGGGGATTACAGCATTGAAACCCAGATTCCGCACTTCAAAATGTAGTATAAAAAAATACATAGTTTTAAAAAGTCCGAAAATCATACCTGGGCAAGAATATTTCTCTTTTCATTAAATTTTTAGGAAAAATAATCAAATTAAGAAGATTTATACTCATTGAAAACTTAGCAAGACTCAGCACAAACGAAGGAGAGTTTCCTCTTCTCATTTGATATCATTAGACTCTTATTCTTTTATTATTTTTGCTTTATCCAATTCAATTTATAGATAATATCTTTGACAAGATGCAGGTAATAAACTCAATATAAAACGCCTTTCTTCTGTTAAATTGACAATTTGTTTAACTCCGTTTAAAATCACATAATGAATACCTTGAAAACATT
>JAKVCS010000015.1 GCA_022448365.1 Saccharospirillaceae bacterium
TGAAACGAAGAGGCCCGGCAGCGTAGAAAACATCTGTCTTAAGTTTGGCTCAATGAAGTTAGGCATTTCATCAAGCTCTACCACTGAGGTCTTTTTGCCCTCAAAGATTTTGCCAGAATCAACGGCAGCCATGGTGCGTGGAAATGTTGAATCGCTATTTCCACTAATGGTGATACGCTCAATATCGTCTGGCGCTATAGCCGCCATTGCGGACGCGCTCGACAGTCCCGCTAGTGCAAATGCTATCGCTTTACCCAATTTAGATACTCTACTTACATTTCTCATAAATTTACCCTTTAATACTCTAAATACAAATGATAATGGTTCGTATATGATATATATAATTGTTTTTTTATCAACAAAAAATTCGAAGAATAAAATCTATTTAACAAAAATGCTTATGAACTAGATGATTGCCCACTCAGAGGGCGCTAGCAAGTCTCCTAGCGAAACGTGAGAATCCAGGAGTGGCTGTTCCCTTTCAAATTCCCAGGACGAAGCTACGCATAGTGAAGGTTTCTTTGATATCTGCCGGAGCGGTGGGATCCAGGTTTTCCTCCAGCAATCCCTGATAACCAAAGTTTTCCTGAGCAGAGCGATAACCGCAGCGGGATTTGGTTTGCTGATCGCCGGTAAAAAATACACGGCTGACCGCATAAACTTCCGCTAATAATGTCGGCTCTATACCAATGTCGCTGATTTGCATAAACCCAGACTGGCTTAAGCTCTTGTGGATTGCCTGCGCCGGGGCAGGATGTGGATAAAAGGGGATGACAGGTAAGGTCATTTTTGCTCTCTTTAAAAAATGGGTGACAATGCCGCGTCCGCTCAATCGAGGCGCAGACGCATGAGTTAAGTTAAAGAGATTTTGTGTTACCAGCCCACCAGGCCAGGCACCAGTGGAAGAAGCCGTAACTGCATGGCAGTAAATTAAGCTTACTAAAGTGAGGAATGCTCGCCGGCTGTTTGACACAACCGTGAGCCAGTACCGTGAGCAACGACATTAAATCGATCAGCAATCCTAAAACACCGCATGTAAAGCGGTGTGATGTCATACTCATTGATTGAAAAAACGAAGTGGTTGCCACGCGCCTGCTCTGTATATGGTATAAATAAAATACTACACGGCAGCCGGTTAAATGCAATGGGAAAATTATCGGTAAAACCCAATTGAAGCATGCTCCGAAATCGCCTTAAAACTCAATCAGCCTGCGCGTTTTCCTGCTTTAATGGCAACAACAAAGTAAACTCGGTAAACACACCGGGTTCGCTCTCGCAGTGAATCGAACCATCCAGTCGCTGCATAATGTTATACACCACCGATAAGCCAAGCCCGGTTCCCTCGCCGATGGGTTTGGTGGTAAAGAAGGGCTCAAATATTTTCTGCTGGATGTCAGCTGTCATCCCCGGGCCGTTATCCCGGATCCGAATATGCAGCATATTATCGAGCTCTTTGGCGCTTATCTGAATAACCGGCTCAGCCGTATCCGCCTTTTCCATTGCCTGCACAGCGTTTTTAATCAGATTCACCAGTACTTGCTCAATGAGACCGGAGTGCGAATGTAACACGCCATTAAACTCAACATCCCGCTGGATACTGACCTTGTTGTCCAGGTCATATCGCATCATCTTCAGAGTGTCGTCCAGCAGCACAGAGAAATCACAAACCTCTTTTTCTCCGGTCTGATTATGAGAAAAAGAGCGTAAGTCGCTAATGATATTTTTAACCCGTTGCAGACCATTAAAAGAATCAGCGACGATTGCTCTGATATCTTCCAAAATAAACGGTATACCCGCCTGCTCCTCAAATTCACTGAGACTTTGTTTGAGATGAGCCGCTTTTTGATCCTGCTGAATGTCTATGGCAGTTAACAGCTCACTCTGCATGGACTGCAACTGAATAATGTTATCCAGATAGCTATCCATTGAGGAGAAGTTGCTGATCACAAATGACAGTGGATTATTAATTTCGTGAGCGATACCCGCTGCCATACGCCCGATACTGGCGAGCTTTTCGTTGTGTGCCAATGCCTGTTTAGTGGATTTAAGCTCCAGCAGCGTATCCCGCAGACGGGTATATTGTTTCTTGAGGCTCGACTCAGCCTGTTTGCGCTCTAACAACACCGTAAGCTGCTCAGCGGCCTTATTGATAATCGTAATCTGCTTCATGGAAACCCGCTCCATCTCCTGTTCGGGGATCAGGTAAAGCAATAAACACACTACGCGTTTATACACCACGATGGGGAATGCCAGATAACTACCAATATGAGTGGTTATAAGTTGGGTAACCGGCTCCAGTCCGCCACTTTCATCGAGCAGGTGAATTTGTGGATGCTGTTCTTCTATTGCCTGAGCAAGGCTGGCCGGCAGCCCGCCCTCTGATAACAATGCCTGCATAGTTTTTGCCAGATCGTTGCTGGCAGTATCGGAACCACGCACCCGAAAACGCGATGTGTTTTCCAGGTAAATTTCGAAACTGCAGTGGGCATGGCATAATCTCGCCAGCGCATTTGAGAAGGTTGAAAGCAGCGCCGTGAGCTTTTCGTCGCCTCGTGAAAAGCGTGTGATACACACCAGCAATTCTGTTTCTGCATCGTGCTGACGGTAGGTGTTTTCAATATACTCAAAAGTGGCCAGCTCCCGTTTGAGCACACTGGCATTAAACTTGGCTTTCGCTTCAGACGCCGTTAAACAGGCATTGATTTGGTACTCTTCCAGCCAGACTACTTCGTCCAGTTGCTGAGTGGGGTTATGCATAAGAATGATACGGGTATCCTGGTTAACCAGCCCCTGACGAATATACTGGGCTACCGACTGACAGAGGGAAATATCATCATCGGAGCCTACACAGAGTATAACCAGTGAGGGCTTACAACTGCGCAGTGTCTTTTTAGCGTTTCTCAGGCTGGTTAATTTTTCGCAGTGCATTGTGTTATCCGGCAAAAATGCCGCTAAGTCTGGACTCTGACCAACCAAAAACACTGGATTTTCCATACATTTACCCAACACTACCGTTTCTGAAAACTCTGCTATATTTGAAAGATAGTCGTTGCCTGCAGTTACGCAAACAATTACGCAGTTTAGAAAAAAGGAAAGTAAAAATGAAGTTAGTGAGATTGGTGTACTACAGCCATGCCTCGCGGGAAATGTCACTTATCGATCTGAAATCCATTCTCGACACCGCCCGCCGTAACAATCAGGCCGAGGGCATTTGCGGTATGCTTTCTTACGAACAACAATATTTTTTGCAGGCGCTGGAAGGCGAACGCAGCGCCGTTAACGAGCTTTACCTGGATATTGCTGATGACCCCCGCCATGACGAAATCACTATTATCAGCTATGAGGAAATCACCGCCCCTATTTTCAAACAGTGGAAAATGGGCTACGCCGGCGGCAGTGCCGAGTTTACTAAATTGCTCAAAGAGATGGGCCAGACTGAGTTCCTGCCGGAAACCATGAGCCCTCGACAGGCATTCCAATTCCTGCAACACCTTGCTGGTAATCAGGACAACCTTTAAGGCATAGTGGTTAAGCAATCTAACCTAAGTTAGCCAGGAGCGACTATGTCCGACGCACAGAGTTACACATCGGTAGACCAGTACATTACCGCCCTACCCGTGGAAAAGCAGCGGGTAATATCACAGTTACGCCAGACAATACTGGATAACCTGCCAGCCAGATTTAGCGAATGCATCAACTAAAACATGATTGGCTATGTGGTGCCCCATCAACTGTTCCCTGCCGGTTATCATTGCAACCCAGAATTGCCATTACCCTTTATGAACCTGGCGGCACAGAAAAGCCATTATGGCTTTTATCATATGGGCATTTATGCAATGCCTGAGCTCGAAAGCTGGTTTCGGGTCCGTTACGCCGAAGCGGTACCTACTAAGCTGGATATGGGTAAAAGTTGTATCCGTTTTAAAAACCCCAAACACATTCCCTACAACTTAATTGGCGAGTTGGTCAGCAAAGTGAGCGTTGATGATTGGATATCGGTTTATCAAAGCCTCAAAAAATAGAACTTGTTCCACTTTTACTGTTCTACTCTATTAACGACTTAAATTGCGCTTCTGATAACACTTCTTCTTCCAGTAAAGCTTGTGCAACCTTGCTTATTTGCTCCCAGTATTGGTCAACTAATTGATCAGTTTTCAGGGTTGCTTCCTCCAGCCACTCTTTGACTAACTTTTCAGTCTGAGATTTGAAGTGAACTTCACGGCTCCATTCATGTAACACAGTGGTGTCTAAGTTGTAACTATCGGGATGCATTCCGTATTTGGCAACAGGATTCCAGGCAGACCACATGGCCTGCTTCAAATCACTGATAGCGCCAGTATCTAACCCTTCGTCTCCGAACTGCTTTACCTGGGCAGCTCGACCAGCTAAGGCTACACATGTCTGCGAGAACCAAAAAGCTTTTGTATAATCAACATCTTGTTCCCTACTATAGGCCACCATACCTAAAGCTTGTTCTCTGGGTACAATACTTATTTGTTCAATTATTCTCTCTGGCATTAAAACTTTTGAGATAACAGCATGGCCAGCCTCATGAAAGGCCGTTTCTGCCAGCATTTTTTCGCACTTATCAAGTGTTCGTTTAGCGCCATACTTAAGAATATTAATTTCTTCCACTATCGTACTTTGACAAATTTTGCCGGTACTCTTACTCAAAGCCTGAAGCACTGTCTCCCGATGAACCTTCTCTAAATCTGCACCGCTCATACCAGCCGTTAGTGATACGATTAAATCAACATCTATAGCCTCTTCGTAAACGTCGTACTGCAAGAATTTTTCTATAAACCAGCGCCGGGCTTTTTTATCCAGGAAAGGAACATGGACATGAAGATCAAGCCTTCCTGAACGTAATAATGCTTCATCAAGTTTATCCAGCCGATTGGTAGCCGCGACAATAAAAACCGCGCCTT
>JAKVCS010000016.1 GCA_022448365.1 Saccharospirillaceae bacterium
AGATTGCCTGCGTGCTCAGTTACAGAAAGTACTGCCGGAATACATGGTGCCGAATGCGCTGGTGGCGATGGACGGTTTGCCACTGAGCGCGAATGGCAAGGTGGATCGTAAGCAATTGAGTTCGCAACTGGCCGCGCTGGTACTTGAAGAGGACTTATATGAGTCTCCTGAAGGCGAAGTGGAAGAGCAGCTTGCGGCAATTTGGTGTGACATTTTGACACTCGAACGCGTATCGCGGAATGACAATTTTTTTATGATCGGTGGTGACAGCCTGAGCGCGACACAAATCGTTGAGCTGATACAAAAACAGCGTATCAGTCCGGTTCCCGTGTCGTTAAACAACTTATTTTCGTTGCCAAGTGTTGCGACACTCGGCGCTTATATCACCGAGCAATGGCAATTACTCGGGGTTGATGCGAATGATACTAACGGTATGTTTGAGGAAGGTATCTTATGAATATTGCCAGTATGGTTTCTGATTTTGAGACGCTGGGTGTCTATCTATGGTGCGAGCAGAATCAGCTTAAATTTAAAGCGCCAAAAGGCGTGTTAACTGAGGAACATAAACAGCAACTGAGAAGCAGAAAAAGCGAGCTGATCGAGTTTCTGGCTGACCCCGTTGTGGAAGCGATTGTTCCCGATCCCGATAACCGTCATGAAACCTTCCCATTAACCGATCTACAGCTTGCTTATCTGGTCGGCCGAAACGAGGTTATCGATTATGGAGGGGTTGGATGTCACAGCTACATTGAGCTTGATTTGCCGGCACTGGATTTGCACAGATTGCAGCATGCCTGGCATACCCTGATTGAGCGTCATGACATGTTGCGTGCAGTGATTTCACCAAAGGGGGTGCAACGGATTCTGCCAACCGTAATACCACCTGACATTGTGCACCATGATTATCAGGATATGGGGCAGGATGAGATTGATGACAAATTAGCCACGCTCAGGGCAGGGTTGGCGCATCGGCGCTATCCGCCAGAGCAGTGGCCGCAATACGATTTACATTTGAGCAGCACTCATAACGGTGCAATATTGCATTTTTCCATTGATTTATTGATCGCGGATTTTGCCAGTATTCAGATCATACTGGCTGAGTTGGGTGAATTGTATAATCACCCTGAACGAGTACTTAAACCACTCGGAGTGTCTTATCGCGATATTGTATTGGCGCATAAATCAAGGTTGGATAATCCGCCGGCGGCGGTACGCTACGAGCAACACAAGGCTTATTGGATGGAACGCATTCAAACCATGCCAATGCCACCAGAACTGCCTTTGAGCCCTGTTACAACAGCAAAGGGGCAAGAGGTTCAATTTAAGCGTCTGGGTTTTCAGGTCACTGGTGCGCGCTGGAGCGAACTCAAACAGAAAGCAGCGAACTATAATCTGACCCATTCCGGCCTGGTGCTGGCGGCGTTCACTGAAACCCTGGGACGCTGGTCGCGCAGTTCTGAGTTCTGTTTGAATTTAACCATGCTGAACCGTTCTACTGCCCACCCTGATATTCGAAGTTTGGTCGGAGACTTTATCGACGTCAATGTGCTGGGTATCAACCCCAATCCTGAAGACAGTTTTGCACGGCGTGCCGTGTTATTGCAGGAACAGCTTTGGCGAGATCTGGAGCATGCCGACTTCTCTGGTATTGAGGTGTTGCGCGAAATGAGCCGCCAGCAACGTAATAATGTGATCGTGCCAATAGTATATACGAGTACCGTTGGCTTGAGTGGTGATGGTCTTGACGCGAATGACTTTATGCACAATGCCAGACTGCGTTACGGCATTACTCAAACACCCCAGGTCTGGCTGGATTGTCAGGCAACCGAAAGAGATGGAAGCCTGATCGTTGACTGGGATGTGAGACAAGGTATTTTTCAGCCTGGTGTTATTGAGGCGGCGCATGCTGCATTTTGCCGCTTGCTGGAGTTGCTGATTGACGATGACGCTGTTTGGGAGTCCCGGTCGCCGGTGATATTGCCCAAGTCAATGCAAGACATACGATCTTCGGTTAATGATACGGCAGTGGAGTTGCCTCGAGATCATCTGCATAGCGGATTTTGTCAGCATGCACTAACCAAGCCGAACGCCGTGGCCCTGGTATGCGGCCAGCAGCAGCTCAGTTATCTGGAATTGGCGCGAAAAGCGGTTGGCATCAGTCAGGCGATCAACAAAACGTGTGATCAATTAAACTACCAGCCCGGTGGTCGCATTGCTATTGTCATGGACAAAGGGGAGGATCAAATAGCGGCGGTATTGGGTGCCTTATTGAGCGACAGCACCTATGTGCCGATAGAGGCGGCTCAGCCAGAGAACCGGCGTAATACGATTTTGCAGGATGCCGGCGCGAACATCGTGTTGGCGCACCGCACGCATCACGATGCCAATTGGCCAGCTGATAACACGATTATTGCTGTCGATGAGCTTGGGGGTGAGATTGATGATGGTTCGGTGTACCAGGTTCTGCAACAAACCTTCTCTGCTCACCGAAAACTCAGTCAGAACAACCGTAAGGCGACGGCAGAAAAAGCCGCCTATATTATTTATACCTCCGGCACCACCGGCCAGCCCAAGGGCGTGGAAATATCGCATGGGGCGGCATTAAACACCGTTGCGGATATTAACCGCCGATTTGATGTGAGCCCCTCTGACAAAGTATTGGGTCTGGTTAGTTTTGGCTTTGATTTATCGATTTGGGACATATTTGGCACCTTTTCAGCTGGTGCCACATTGGTACTGCCAGTGGCTGAGAAGCGTGCCGACCCGGTTTATTGGGCGCAATTGATGGAAGTAAATCAGGTTACCTTATGGAATTCAGTGCCGGCCCAATTGCAGATGTTGTTCAGTAGTCTGGAATGGCTGCCGGATGTCAAATTAGCCAGCCTGCGTTTAGCCATGTTGTCCGGTGACTGGATACCAACCGCATTGCCGGATCAGGTACGACAGGTTTGTCCCTGGGTTGACCTTATTAGCCTGGGTGGCCCTACTGAAACCTCAATTTGGTGTATCTATCATCGAATTGGCGATGTGCCTGAATGCGCTTCAAGTATCCCTTATGGCACACCCTTGAGCAATCATTCGATAAAGATATTGAATGAGCGGTTTGAGCACTGCCCGGATTGGGTGACTGGAGAGATGTATATTGGCGGGGCAGGGCTTGCTTTGGGTTATGTTGGCGATGAGCAAAAAACCGCACAGGCGTTTATCTATCACCCCGACACTGGTGAACGTTTGTATAAATCGGGTGACCTGGGGCGTTACCGGCCAGATGGTGTGATCGAAATACAGGGCCGTGATGATGGCCAGATAAAGGTTAATGGGCACCGAATAGAGTCTGGTGAAGTGGAAACCGCCATCTGCTCTCACCCGCTGATCCGGAGTGCGGCCGTGGTTGCAATTAACCAGCCACCGGTTCTGGCTGCGGCAATAGTGCTCACTGAGCAAGGCCTTGAGTCGGTGTCTGATCAACAAGGGTTGATTGACGAGTTGTCCGAGTATTTGGTGCAGCAATTGCCAGCGTATATGTTGCCTTCACATACCACTATACTGCCAGCGTTACCGCTTAATGCGAACAGTAAGGTGGATAAAAAGGCGCTGCGTTCAAGCCTGGCAAACCAGGCACCTCTGACGGTGGGTTATGAAGCGCCTTTGGATTCGGCTTTGGAGCAGAAGGTTTCACAAATCTGGTGTGAACTTCTGAATATAGAAAAAGTATCGCGCAACGATGACTTTTTCCATATCGGCGGCTCAAGCATGACGGCCATCAATTTGCTCAGTGCGTATCTGACTGAGGGCTATTCGGCGGATATCGATCTTGTTTTTAATAACTCGGTATTTCGTGACACGGTGTACGCCCTGGAGCAACTTAATGCCGAAAAGGCAAAGTGGCTGGAAAGTATTGATCTGAACGATATGGCGAATACCGCGCTGATCAACCTGAATGATGCTGAGCCATTTGATTCAGGGGAACCGATACAAACAGTGTTACTTACCGGTGCCACTGGCTATTTGGGTAGTTATGTTTTGGATCGTTTATTGAGCCAGACCGACTATCACATCATTTGTTTGATGCGCTGTAACAGCAAACCGGCGGGCATGGAAAGGCTAATGACATCCGCCCAGGAAAAAGGCCTGGCGGAAGTTGATACCAACAGAATAACGATTGTTCC
>JAKVCS010000017.1 GCA_022448365.1 Saccharospirillaceae bacterium
ACGGTGACTGGGGTCATTGATACCGTTGCACCAAGCTTAACCTTAACGGGCGTTGGGGCGGGCAGTGATGTGACGCCAACTTTAAGCGGCACAAGTAATGAAATCGGCGCGTTAGTAACTATCACAGTGACTGATAGTAACGGTGTGGTACAAACTTTCTCAGCCACAGTGGGCAGTAATGGAACCTGGACTAGCGAAGTGCCAAACGGTTTAGCCGAAGGTGATTACACTGTGTCAGCAACAGTGAGTGACGTGGCGGGCAATAGTACAACAATCAGTGCCTCAGGTAGTATTGATACGGTAAATCCTACAGTCGTTGTGAATGATAATGGCTTAAGTAATGATAATACCCCAACAATCAGCGGTACATCTACCGAGCCTGCGGGCACAATTGTAAATATTATAGTTACAGACAGTAATGGCGATAATTATAGTTTTACAGCTGTTGTAAGTGCTGCAGGCACATGGCAAACAGACGCATCTGAAATACCTGATGGTAACTATACAATTACTGCAACAATCACAGATGCTGCGGGTAATACAGGGAGTGATACAGGCTCAGGAACGATAGACACTACAGCGCCTCTCATTACAATCAACAATCTAGGCACAATTAACACCGCAACACCAACTATTAGTGGTACATCTTCGGAGCCAGCAGGCACCGTTATTTCACTTGTATTAACAGATACCAGTGGTGGTGAGATCAGTTTGACTGCAACCGTTGATGGTGCTGGTAATTGGTCTGTCACCTCTTCATCGTTAGCGAATGATGACTACAGCGTGGTTGCTACAGTAGAAGATGCAGCAGGAAATAGCGCCTCGGCAACAGAGAATTTCACCTTGAATACCAGTGCGCCTAGTATTTCAATTGATGCCCTAGGCCAAACGAACGATACAACGCCTACTATTTCAGGAACAACCAGTGCTCCTGACGGCAGTACGGTAACAGTGACTATAAATGATGGCACCAATCCAGTTGAAACACTGACAGTAAGTGTCTCAGGTGGTATTTGGACTGTTACTGCTAATAATGCATTAACTGAAGGGGATTTTACGGTTACTGCTAGCGTTACAGTAGGTGGCGTTGAAGGTACAGACTCTGCTGTAGGAACAATTGATTTAACCCCTCCTACCATTGCAATTAATGATATTGCACAAACCAATGATACAACCCCAACAATAAGTGGTACAACGGATGCACCGGTAGGAAGCACAGTTACAGTGATCATTACTGATTCACAAGGCAACCCACAAACTTTAGTCGCTACGGTATTAGCGAACGGAAGTTGGTCAGTGTCTGCAACCACTATACTGGCAGAAGGTAGTTTTACTGTTAATGCTTCAGTCACCGATGCAGCCGGTAATACCGGCACCGATAGTGCCACTGGTGAAATCGACATTACCGCACCGACGATTAGCCTTGATACCTTGGCCGATAGCAATGATGTGACACCGCTCATTAGTGGGCAAACCACTGGAGCGGCAGTGGGCAGCTTAGTGCTGCTTACTATCACTGACAGTGCCGGTAATGTACAAAGTGCGACAGCGACGGTGCAAGCGGATGGCAGTTGGTCTGTTGAGCCAAGTACGGCATTAGCCGAAGGGGATTATACCGTGGTGGCCACTGTGAGTGACGCGGCGGGTAACGAAGGCAGCGATACTGAAACAGGCACCATCGATGTGACGGCACCAACGATTAGCATTGATGCGCCAGCACTGACCAACGACAATACACCGACGGTCACTGGCACCTCAGACTTAGCCAATACCTCACTCGCCGTGACCTTTACCGATGCTGATGGTATCAGCCATAGCGTGACAGTCACCACAGATGCTTCAGGCAATTGGAGCGCCGAAGCAGGGCAAGCCTTAGCTGATGGCAACTACACAGTCAGTGCCAGTATCAGTGATGCAGCAGGTAATAACAGCAGTGCCAGTGACAGTGGTGAAGTCGACACCATTCCACCGGAGCTTGCTTTTGTGCCGACCTTCTTACTGGGTCAACTGGTGACCTTAAGTGGTACATCAGATTTACCCGCCGGTAGCACAGTGACCATCACCCAAACCTTATTAGGCGGTGGCAGTGTGACATATACGGCAACCACCGATGCCAATGGTGATTGGTCACTGACAGGATTAACCGTGCCGTTAGCGAACCTAGCGTCGATAACAGCCAGTGCATCGGATGCTGCAGGCAATGTACGTACTATCAGTTCAAGTGACTTTGATGGTACACCACCGACACTCACCGTTAATGTGGATGCAATAGGAAATGACAATACACCGCTCATCAGTGGTACCAGTGATGCAGGTGAAGGTGCACAAGTGACCGTGGTCGTCACCGATGCCAATGGTGATAGCAGCACCCTGACAGCGACAGTGGATGCCAGCGGTAATTGGTCAGTGAGTCCAACAACGGTCTTAGCTGATGGTCAATTTACTGTTGACGCCAGTGTGCGTGATGGGGTGGGTAACCTTACAGAAGAAACGGTGACTGGGGTCATTGATACCGTTGCACCAAGCTTAACCTTAACGGGCGTTGGGGCGGGCAGTGATGTGACGCCTGAGTTCACAGGACGCAGTAATGAAATTGGTGGCACGGTGACGGTAACGGTGACAGATAATGATGGCACCGTACAAACACTGACCGCAACCGTTGACAGTAGCGGTGATTGGCGCGTGGAAGTACCGAATGGACTCGCCGAAGGTGGCTACACTGTATCAGCAACAATTAGTGATGAAGCGGGTAACCCAACGACGGTCAATGCAACAGGCTCTATCGATACCACAACCCCAGTGGTGGTGGTTAACGACACTGGCTTGGGTAATGACAGCACGCCACTTATTACGGGCACCTCTACTGAGCCAGCAGGAACGGTAGTGAGCTTATCTATTGTGGATAGCAACAGCGATACACATACCGTCACAGCCACAGTGCAAGCCGATGGGTCGTGGCAAGCCACAGCACCGAGCTTGCCTGATGGCGCTTATACCGTGACAGCAACGATTGTTGATGCGGCAGGCAACGTTGGCACCGATACAGGCAGTGGCAGCATCGATACCTTGCCACCGAGCTTAGCGATAGACAGCTTGGGTACCATCAACGACGATACCCCAACAATCAGTGGGACCAGCAATGAGCCTGCGGGCAGTGTGGTTAACTTAAGTGTTTCAGACGGCACAAACACCTATACCTTTACAGCCACGGTACTGGGAGATGGCACATGGTCAGCAGATGTACCAAGCCCATTAAACAATGGCAGCATCAGCATTGATGCCAGTATCACCGATGCTGCGGGGAATGAAACAACCGCTAATGACACCGCGGTGCTGGATACCACCGCACCAAGTATCACGATTAATGTCATTGGCGAAACCAATGATACGACACCGACGATTAACGGCACCAGTGATGCGGTCAATGGCAGCGTAGTGACTGTGGTAATTGATGATGGTATCAACCCAGCAGAAACATTAACCACCACGGTTAATGGCGGAACATGGACAGTCACAGCAAGCAGTGCTTTGGCTGAAGGCGACTTTACAGTCACCGCAACCGTGACAGAAAACGGCATTGATGGAACGGCCACACGAACAGGTATCATTGATACCACCATGCCAGCGATTGATATAAATGCATTAGACGTCACCAATGACACCACGCCAACAGTCAGTGGCACAGCCAGTGCCCCACAAGGCAGTACAGTCACTGTGGTCTTTACCGATGCAAACAACAACAGCCACACAGTCACTACCGTGATGCAAAGCAATGGCACCTGGTCAGTGGCGGCGAGCACATTGTTAGCAGAAGGAGAATACACGGTTACGGCGACGGTCAGTGATCAAGCAGGTAACCCAGCAACAGCCAGTGCCACTGGTGAAATCGACATTACCGCACCGACGATTAGCCTTGATACCTTGGCCGATAGTAATGATGTGACACCGCTCATCAGTGGGCAAACCACCGGAGCGGCAGTGGGCAGCTTAGTGCTGCTTACTATCACTGACAGTGCCGGTAATGTACAAAGTGCGACAGCGACGGTGCAAGCGGACGGCAGTTGGTCTGTTGAGCCAAGTACGGCATTAGCCGAAGGGGATTATACCGTGGTGGCCACCGTGAGCGACGCGGC
>JAKVCS010000018.1 GCA_022448365.1 Saccharospirillaceae bacterium
GCACCACCTGATGAACAATACACAAACGATTTCACTATTCAACGTGACTTCAATTTTGGGGCGTAGGCTCCATTTACTGCTGCAAGAGTAAAGAAAAACGCTAGTAAATGGTGGGGCTATTCGCGCTTCACCCCCCATTTCCTGCACCAAAGGCCTATCGTCGCAAGACATTGCAAACTAACACGCCTTAAAATACTCCCACAATTCGATAATTCAACAAACCAATCTAGTCAAAAAGACAACTGTCATAGGGGGTAGAAAATAGCTTTAATCCGTCTTATACTCTGAGTCTGAGCCCTTCAGGTTCTCAACATATAACAAGAAGGATAATAATATGGTTGAGTTTGATTATAACTTTGGCGCCATCGGCATCCCCCTGTTTCTGATACTGATGCTGGCCGAGTACCTGGCATTAAAGGCCAAAGGGAAAAGTCTGCACACTTACAGCGACAGCATCACCAGTGGCTCGATGGGAGCCTGCTTATTAATCTCAGAAGCACTGCTGAAAGTTTATACCTTTGGCGTTTTTATCTGGATCTGGGAAAACTTCCGTCTGTTTGACTTCAGCAGCACCAGTATCATTACCTGGGTAATTTTCTTTTTTGGCGTCGATTTCTTTTATTACTGGTTTCATCGCATCGCCCACGAACGCAATATCTTATGGGGTGCACACGAAGGGCACCACCAAGGCGAAGAATTTAATTACACAACGGCCATTCGCCAAAGCGCTTTTCAATACGGATTTTCATGGATTTTTTATCTGCCACTGGCCTTTATGGGATGCCCGCCAGAAGTGTTCCTGGGCCAGTTCCTGATTCTCAAAGGTTATCAGTTCTGGATTCATACTCAGGGAATTAACCGCATTCCGCTTCTCGAAGGTGTTTTTTCAACGCCATCCAGCCACCGTGTACACCATGCCAAAAACCCGATTTATATCGACCGTAATTATGGTGGCACCATGGTCATCTGGGATCGTATGTTTGGAACCTGGCAACCTGAACTGGCAACAGAAGCTTGCCATTATGGTACAACCAACCCGACTCATACGCTGAGCCCGGTAAAATTAAACCTGCGTCATTGGGCGACCATGATCAATGATTCCCGTCATACGCAAAAGTGGTCTGATAAAATTGGTTTGTGGTTTAAACCAACGGGCTGGCGACCACAGGATTGTGTTGGTGCCGACCACCACCTGCAGCAAGAAGGCACTGCTGACCGCGAAAAATACGATCCATATACCACAACCGGTAAGAAAATTTATGCCGGTATCGCCAGCTTGTTAACCTTCCTTGCCGGTACGATGTTTATCTTTTTATCACCACAACTGGAGTTGTGGCTGAAAATTTCAGGAGCGCTTATTCTGGTGAGTGGTGTCATTGTCACCAGTAGTTTATTAGAAAATAAATCCAATCTGATTCCTCTTGAAATGATTCGCTTACCGGCCATGTTATGGTTTATCGCGACACTCTGGTCTTACCCCATCACGACAACCGTTGTGAATACCATTGTGATGAATAAATCGCCGCAGCAAACACTGGCCTATGCCGGAAATGTAAGCCGTTGGCCTGAGTGGCATCCACAATCGGAAAAGGTAGTCACTCAACAAAGCAGTACTTTAGCGGCGGGTGACCAATTTGCCGAGCAAGTCAGCACCCCAATTGGCCAGAACGAGTTAAGCTGGACGGTTGAACAATATCAACCCGGAATGATCTGGCAGGCCAGTGCCGATAATCAAACCAATGGCAGCATCATCAATCTGACCTATACCGTTGCAGCAACCGATAATAATGAAACACAGTTTGAAAGAAGACTGGAATATACGCTACCAAACTTTGCGTTAGTGGCAGCCAATGCGATGTACTTTAAAGAAATTATTGAAGAAAAATCTGAGAGGTCGCTACAGCGCTTACAAACCGCCGTTAATAATCTGTGATCACACCCAGAGCCTGTTAACAGGCTCTCGCAAAAAGTAACGAAAACATCGTTACTTTTTGCTGTTTAAAACGCCTTCTTTTAAAGCTTTTTTGGGCGTGATTCCGAACCACCCTTTGAATATACGATAAAAACCACTTAATTCGGTATAACCCAATTGTTCAGCAATGGTTTTAATATCAGTGGCCTGATTGATTGCCGATAACGCATGCTCTTTTAACACTTCATCCTTTAATTTTCTGAAGCTGGTTCCGGCGTTTTCAAGTTGACGCTGTAACGCCCGGGGGTGAATGCATAATGCCTCAGCACAGCCTGTCACCTCAGCCCGCAACATGCCATGATTCGATACATACCGGCGTATCTGCTGAATCATTGCCATGCCTTTATCTTTTTCCGCCAGTAAGGTATTCGCATACTCGAGGCACATACGGTACAAAGCGTCATCACAACCGGGAATCGCTTGTTTCAGCTCAGCTTCATTCAGTTGCAATTCAAACCCAACCTGCTTTCCCTCACTGACGACATGCAGTGATAACAAGCCGGATAGGCCATTAACAGGAGTGCCTTCAGGCACAATCAGTTTATTAATACGGGCTTTTTTACCAGACAGCGTTTTGATCACCATAATGCTGGCAACAGTGACCGATAAAATTTGTTGTATGGAAGCTGGCAAAGCGGCTGGCGTTTCTTCATATAAGCAACGAATGTAACCTTCCGTGGTATTCTCATAATGGAACGCACCGTTTTCGCTGATTAAAGACTGGTATTTCGAGATATTATGTAATGCCGTGAATAAATTCTCCGAATGCCAGATTAATGGCGCTAACACACCCACGCTACGATAATTAGGGCTCAAACCAATACGAGCACCCAACAAAGGATCATTTGATAAACGTGCCGCCCGATGCCATAAAATCCGTGCCGACAATAAATCAAGGCGGTCGTTTTCAGAAAAGCTCCCTTGATGAAAACCCGGCAATCCCTGGGTGATCTGACTAACATCCAAACCGTGTTCAGAAAATTCATCCGTCAGCGCATTAATCCAGCTACTGGCGATGCATAAATATTTCATTACTGTTTACGTTTTGAAAATAATCAGGATCGTAGCAGAAAATTATCGACAGGGCTTTTGCTTATTTACAATAGTGTTCCAGGCTTGGAGCAATAAAAAAGCGCGCCACAACAGTCAGGGAGGTTGTTGATGCAGCGCGCTAAAGGGGAGATAAACTTAACAGTTAGTGTTGAGCGTTCTGCAACCACTCACACTGATCTTCTTCACCCGGTTCAGGCAGGATGTTACCTCCTTCCATTACCCAGGCTGCCGGCATCTCATAGATAGATAACTTCAGTAACTGTGGAGAGGTGTTCAGCAGTTTTACAATCTGACGACTAACCCCAACTCGGTTTAAGAAATTGAACTAAATGCCCGTTCCAAGATCCGATCTTTCGACCAAGAAAGTGGGAACAAAACAAAAGGAACAGGCATGAAGAATTTAGTAGAGTTGTACTGTGATGTCGATGATTTTTGCAAAGTATTCATTCCACAATGGCAAAAGCAGCTACTAGAAGATGGTAGTCGCCAAAGGCGCAGAGATAGTCGTATGTCTATGGGCGAAATGATGACAGTCGTCATTGGTTTCCATATGAGCCATCATCGTGATTTCAAGAATTATTACCTAGGCTATGTCTCGTGTTTTTATAAAAAGGACTTCCCTAAATTATTGAGCTACACAC
>JAKVCS010000019.1 GCA_022448365.1 Saccharospirillaceae bacterium
TAATGTAGGTGAGTGGGGTTGGGCCTCTACTTTTGGGTAGTAAAGATGGGTGGATATTAATCGCATATTTTATTTCGTTTGTGGGTACTTTGTATCCGTAATCGGCTACAACAAAGACTGTCTGTTCGTCATTTAAATATCCTTTAAGAGTCACGATACTTGGTTTTTCAGTGGAATAAACAATATTGTATTTACGACAAATTCGTTTGATGAAGCTCGCATTTTCCTGAACATCGTTTATAAAAACGCGTTCAATGTTCAATCTATTTTTAATTAGAAGTAACAAACAATTCGAGAATAAGTCGTTTCCAAAATAAACGATTTTCATATTTCTCTGCACCTTTTGAGAATAGCGTATGTGGAACAAAATGTAGGTTGGGAGGACAAGTGTCGATTGGCACCCTAATAGATCCACCCATTTGCGGCGTATTGGATCCACTTAAAACCGTCTTTTTTGTCCTCAAACAGAGTGATTATTTCTTGCTTTGTGCTCCTCGTCCAGTCTGATTATTGTTCTCTCGTAATTTGCGGTAACTTTCGCCTTCCAGAACCAGTCGATAGGCGTTGTGTCTGAGTCGATCGAGTGTCGCCGCGCCGAGCAGTTTATTTGGGAAGGCTTGTCCCCATTCACTGAAGTCTAGGTTGCTGGTGATGATTGTCGATTTCTGTTCATACCGTTCATCAATTAAGTCGTGTAAGTCTTCATCATGAGGAGATTTGAGTGGCTTTAAACCGAAGTCATCGATGATGAGCAAGTCTACTTTAGCTAACGTCTGGAAGCGTTTCTCATAGGTGTTCGTGGCTCTCGCTGCATGCAAGTTCGCAAGCAGTTTTGCCTGAGTAAAGAACAACACGTCAATCCCTTTTTGTACCGCACAGTGACCAATAGCCTGAGCAAGATGGCTTTTACCGGTGCCGCACGGCCCCGCGATAAGCACTGCTACATGTTCGTCAATGAACCGGCAATCCGCCAGTTCGTTGATATAAGCGCGGTTCAGATTAGGATTGGCATTCAGATCGAAGTTTTCCAGTGTTTTATTACCTCTGAAGCCTGCACGACGAAGACGTGTGGTATATTTTTTCTGGTCACGTCTGGCGACTTCATCTTGTACCATTAAGGCCAAGAAGTCAGGATAACTGAGTTGGTGGTCAATGGCTTCACGGTTACGTATTGCCAGAGAGTCTGTCATCCCAGACAGGCGTAGCTGTTTCAGTAGTGGCGTGAGTTCGGGGATCGGATTAATCATCGTTTTTTCCTTTTTCTAATGAGGGAGTAGTTTATTTGGGTCGCGATGGAATCGACCACCGCCGGTATAAGCATCGCTTAAGGTATCGAAGGCGTTTGATTCATTGGGCTGCTGGTCTAGCCCCTTTTCTAGGATTTGTTTGACTGCGCTGTAACGCACATTGTCGAAGGTCAACGCGCGTGAGCAGGCGGCGTCGACGCGTTTATCACCGTAGCGTTTGGCAAGGCCCACAACACCTTGTGCAGCACGCAGGTTGTCCAGTACGCGACTGGCAAACAGACGCTTAATCAACACATGGCATGATTCGCCAATCCGCTTCGCCTGAGTCAGGCAATATTGCGGATCCTGCATGTTATAAGCCTGAGCGGCTGGCGGTTGATGTTCGGGAACGGTGGCTCTGCCACCCTGATGGCGCATTCGGGTATGTGTTGCTTTGAGTTCATGCCCCTGATAAATACGCACCATAGTGTCACTGGCTTTAAGCCAGAGCGTTTCTCTAATCAGCGTATAGGGCACCGAATAACGGCAGTGTTCAAATTGCACATGACCATCACCGTGTACCTTAACCTTTGCCCAGACAGCCTGCTCCGGTGGCACATCAGGTAATGGTTTAAGTCGTGCCTGTTCAATCTCAGTAAAGCGCTCCAGCGGCTGACATTTGGTGGTGCCGTGTTTACGATTTCCCGCAACCGCCAGTAACCAACGTTTAAGCTGTACGTTGGCATCACTCAGACTACGGAATTCCTTCAGAGGAACGAAGCTATTTTTGATGTACTTAACATTAGATTCGACACGGCCTTTTTTCTGCGGGTCACGCACGGGACATGGCGCAATCAAAAATCCATAGCCTTCGGCACACTCACCGTAAGCGCGCTGAACCTGTGGGTCGTGATAGCAAGCTTTTGTAATCGCACATTTAGGATTGTCGATGACCACGCGTTTTGGCACGCCTCTAAACCATTCAAACGCACGACGATGACAGGCCAGCCAGGTGGCGGTGCTTTGGTCACGAATGAACTCAGCGTAAATGTGACGACTCCAAGCCAGCGTCATCACAAATATCCAGCTTTTGCGAAGCTCGCCAGTTTCAGTATCCACAATGAGCGGCCCTGCACCAAAGTCAACTTGTGCGGTATCGCCAGCTGTGAATTCCATGACAGTAGTAGGAACTGGCGTCTTCTCAGCTAAGACTTTTAAAAAACGGATGACAGACCAGTAGCTTCCTGTGAAGCCATATTTCTCCACCAGTGCTTGATGGATTGTGGTGCCCTGCACACCATCCTGATACCACTTTTTCACTTTGTCCGCGTATGGTGCAACAGATGACGTTGTCGTTGGATTGGGTGGCCTCTCGCCGAAGACAGTGGCCAGTTGTGAATCATCAGGTAGTTCGCTATCGGGTTCAAGCCAGCCATGTTTCGATGCAATACGCTTAATCGCTTTGACTTTATTACGACCAGCGATTCCACTGTCAGCGATGGCTCGATTGGAATCGCCCATTCGCATTCGAACGAGGATGTGTCGGTATTGGTACATTTCAAACCTCCGGTTTGGCATGCGTATTCTCCTGACTACAAAACAGTCAAAGATACGCGAGTTAAACAGAAGTTTGAGGGGAAAAATCAGATTAAAGTGGATCTATTACGCCGCCAATCAGGTGGATCGATTACGGCACAAATGGGGTGGGTCCATTACGCCGCCAATGGAATGGATCCATAGCGGTGCCAATTAACAACAAGTGTTTAAGGATTCGATGTTGATTAAAAATCTGTGCAAAAACGAATAATAAGGGTTCATTGGCTGGCGGGAAGCTTAGTTCGTGCCAATATGAAGTGTAAGGCATTTTGACAATAGGATAGCCGAGATGGTTCTGATATTGAGCAAACTGGAAAGCTACCGTTGATATTACCAAAGTAGCTTTCAATACATTTATTTCGCTAGTCTTTTGCACGATTTCTACTAGAGGAATGCGTGTGAACTATCAGCCACTCACCGTTAACTTTTTTAAAAAGAAAGGTTTGAAACCCCGTTTTGTTGAAAGTTTCTCCAGACTTCCTAACCTTTCCTTGAACGGTTGTATCAACGAGTGTCCAAGCAAAATCATCTTCTACATGAGTTTGAATGTTAGAAAAATCTAAACTTAAGAAAACTA
>JAKVCS010000020.1 GCA_022448365.1 Saccharospirillaceae bacterium
CCCCCCATTTGCAAATGATTATCATTATCGTTCATTCTCAATAAGCTCTCTGGTTGCCGACAATTGTTTAGGGTCGGGTAACAGAGAAAAACCGCTCTGGACTTACTTTTCAACCTACTTGTCACCCCGTGAGCTTCGGAAAAAGACTTTCAATCGTACAAAAGTACGATAAGATATTGTCGTTTTCAATTTTTACGCTACCCGATCTAATTACAGAATCTAACTATGGTACAACTAAGCTTAAGTACAGAAACAAACTTTCCAGGGGATTTGAATGCCCTGGTTGAAGACCAAGGCACCGTTTTAACCGTTCGGTTTGAACTGGATGAGCCGGCTCCTGCCGGAGGACTGAGGGTATTTCTCGATAGCACAGAGACAGAGATTCTCAATCGTCTCGATTTCGCGCAGCTAGTGAGCGATTTTTTCGCTGGTGTGGGGGTTGAAAATATTGTCGCCTTTCCCAGTCCTCAGCGAAACGATGATAGATCCGGCCTTGCCCTGACCATTGCCGCAGGGGCAGAGTCTGCCTCTTTTCAAATTAATGTTCTCAATCAAGAGGAGGCAGACCCGCCCCAGCGTCCCTACGATGGCCTGCTACCAGTTGAATTCTCTTTGATTACAGCAGATCAGATCCCAGTTGAAGACCAAGGCACCATTACTGGCGTTGGCGATTATACAGTCGATCAAAGTGCAGCTAGTAGTACAGTATTGTTTGCAGATACTGAAAGCCAGTTACCATCAACAACCCCAGGATATGACGAAGCAGTTAGTGGTGATATTTCCGGTGATCCCAACAACCCCTTATTACTACCCCTGACCGAAGGAACCACAACTCTGTCTGCTACCACAGGAGGAGGAATCAGCGACCAGGAGTACGTTACCGTAACCATTCCGGAAGGGTTTCAACTCGATAGTTTGGTACTTGCGTCTTTCTCAACCCCTGGAAATCCTGGGTTTATCGGTGTACAGGAAGGGAGTACATTCACAGAACCTCTTGATAATTCTGCCAATCGAGGAAACTTTCTTGGGTATCTCACATTTGGGTCAGAAGTTGGCACGGACATCTTAGACGATATTGGTCGTGGTAACGGTGCTATCGGTTTCGACGGACCATTACCCAGTGGAACCTACACCTTTGCTTTGCAACAAATCCAAGGCTCCACCGATTACACCCTAGAATTCAATGTATCAGAAGTTACCAATACTGATCCTGAAGCAGAAAATGATTCCTATAGTGTAGCAACCAATCAAACCCTAGATATTGATGCTGTTGCTGGTGTGCTGTTTAATGACAGCGATGCTGATCAAGATTCCTTAACAGCGGCGATCGAAACCCTTCCCGACAACGGTAGTGTTACCCTGAACCCTGATGGTTCCTTCAGCTACACTCCCGATACTGACTTTGCAGGTATTGATACCTTTACCTATACCGTCAGCGACGGTAATGATGGCAGCGATACGGCTGAGGTTTCTATCAACGTTGGTCAACTACCCATAGTAAGTTTTGAAGCCATTCCTGCCACTATTTCTGAAGAAGGAACGGCAGAAGAGCGTCTTCTAAGATTGGAGTTTAACGTCGTCGGCGACATCCCTGAAGGGGGCTTATTTATTCTGTTTGAGAGCCTTTTTGGTATCACGGATCAGATGGATGGCGGCAGCGATGCAGGAGACTTTAATAATCTGGGATTGGTACCACCCTTCGATAGAGAAAACAATATTATCGGTGTTCGCCTCGATGCAAATCAAGCCGAGATGTTGTTACCAATCGTCAACGATTTGACTGAAGAAGGAACTACTACCTTCGATTTTGCCCTAGCTCCAGGTGAGGGTTATATCATTGACCCCGACCAAAACGCCACCTCCTTTACCATTACAGACGACAATGGTGGCCCTGGAGTTGGCCCTACTATTGCCCTTTCTGTCTCTGAAACCAACTTAGCAGAAGGAGATCCCCTGACAGTCAACTTTGATGTAGTGGCTGGTGAAATTCCTCCAGAGGGTGTAGATGTTTTAGTACAAAGTACGGTTCCCGCAGCACTAGGTCAGTTTGATTTATCTAATCTCGATGATTTAGTGCTATCAGGAGTAACTAACGTTCGTCCTGGGGATACCAGAGGTCTAAGCTTTATTGCTACTCTTACAGATCCTAATGCCTCGATCACCCTAGATATCTTTGACGATATTATAGCTGAGGACCCCATTGAGTTGCCCTTCACCCTCGTTAATGGGGAACTTTACGAAGTTGATCCCACGGCGGAAAGTGTTACCTTAACTGTCAGTGACGATATCGATATACCAGGGCCCACGGTGGGTATTACCTTGGATAGAAGCGATGTAGTTGAGGGAGAAACTATTGTCTTAACCATCAATACAACAGGAGAAATTCCCGACGGTGGACTGCAAGTCTTAATCAACGATGTTGAAAGTGCTGCCAATGGTTTAAGATCCCTGACTGAATTTAATATCAGCGGCGTTCAATTCACAGGGATTGAAGGATTTCCTCTTCCAGCAGAAGGAGATAGTGGTTTCTTCGTCACCGTTTCCGATCCCGTTGCCACCATTACCCTACCAATATTCGATGATCAAGCAGATGAAATCGAAGAGGAAGAAGTATTTACCTTTGCAGTGATCGATGGGGAAGCTTATGGAGTAGATCCTGATGCCCCTGACGTTACCCTCAGCATAGCTGATCCACCAAATGAGTTACCAACTGTTTCCATCTCCACCACCACCCCAGAGGTGACTGAAGACGAGGCACCAGAAGCACGAGTAACATTAACTGTCGATGGTGAGATTCCTAACGATGGACAAGGAGTAGTGGTCACCATTGGTGGTGAAGGTGTTGAAAAACTGTTTGCTCCTCGATTCCTTGATGGCAGTGTTCCCATAGTTTTTGAGCCAGCAGATGGGGTAGTTGCCCTTGGTTTTACAGGAACAGAAGTGATTCTTGGTCTTTTAGAACCAGAGGTGACCTCCATATCAACTATTTTCAACGACATTGTCGAAGAATTACCCGATGTCTTGGAGTTCGAGATATTACCAAGTGA
>JAKVCS010000021.1 GCA_022448365.1 Saccharospirillaceae bacterium
AAGCCGATTAAGTTACCCGCAGGGGACAAAAGCCCCCCCAAATGAGCCGATCAGCCTCGGTTCCTTCTGCCCCTTGCGGGTAAACCATTTCATACAGTGGAGAGAGTGTTATGTCCTCAGCGACAGATATGATTGTTAACGGCATCGCTAAAGGTACGGGTTGGACTCGTGACTTCACGGGCGATGTTCTCGGAACGGCTGGCGCGGGTGTCCTGGCATTTGCTGGCACTATGGTCATTGCCGAGCGCGGTGAACTTCTTGCCGACCCTAAGCTTTGGTTCTGCGTCACGATTGCGGGCATAACGTCAGCTATGGTCTGGAAGCGTAATCGCCGGGATAACGGTTAGCTTTTGGCCGAGCGTTTTCGAGAATAAACAATGATTGCGTTTGCGTCAGCTAGCCAAGGCACTGTTACAGGGTTTAGCGACCAGAACAACAGCGGCGGCGCTGTGTCTGTGTCTGCTAACACTTGGTTTGATTTGCCTAATGACGGGGCCGGCGCTTTCAGCAACACAAATTATCTTCCTGAAGGCGTTACAACGCTAATGGATAACACAACGGGTTATATTGACCCGCGACAGCTGAGCTTAGGCGACGCGATACTTATTCGGAATGATTTCACAATCACTCCCACGATCAATTCAGCGCTGTTAGAGTTTCAGTATGAGCTAGGGACGGGCTCGGGTTTGTATCAGTTACCTAAGACGCCTTTTCGTTTGTCAGCGGGTGCGGGTGTTGCTGATCGAATTGTTACGTCAGCCGATTATATTTATATGGGCGACACCAACACTCGAGACAATTTCATCAAGCTACAGGTGCGCAGCACTGCTGATATGCAGGTCAATAATTCTGGTTCTGTTATACAGGTTTTGAGGCGTCAGCCATGAGTTTGAAATGTTATCGCGACTCTCAAGCCAATGCTTCAGTTATTGAAAGCACGGCAGATGGCACGCTCGGCATGTATTTCAACAATGAGCTAAAAGCGGTCGGCAATGGCGACGGGACTTGTTCAATTATGAATGAGCCAAAGTCTACAGATTCGACAGATTTTTTTGAAGTTGCAAATTTGGCCATTAGCAATTTTGTTGATGAGGACGGAAATTCTTTAGGCGCTGATGAGACGGCTGTTTGCAATGCGCTGAACGCAATTTTCAGTCATACAGGTGGCACGCCTGGTTCCGCTCCTGTGATTACCTCTTCGCTTTCTGTTAGCGTGAACGATACCGATCAAGTCAATTATTTGTTGACGGCATCAGACGCGGTTGAGTTTGAGTGGTCAAACGTTCCGGCTGGCTTGACGGTAAACAGCAACAATCGGCGCAATCTGATTGGCCAATTTGCTGACGGTGCTGGGACGTATAATGTTGGCGTAACGGCTATAAATTATTATGGCAGCGACACCGAAACCATTTCGTTTAATGTTATTTCGACATTTTCGAACACGCGTTCAATCAATTTTGTGAATCAGGATTATTTGGGCGCAAATGCGTCTTTACTCGATGGCATTCTGGGGCGCTCAAGCAACGGCGCAGGATCGAGTGACGCCTGGACAATTCACTTATGGTTCAAGGGCAGCACAAGCAGCACCGGGCAAACCATTTTCTACTTTGGCGATAATGACACGTCGAACGGCGGTAATGTTCATTTGCGCTTCTTAGGTGCGACTGACACGCTTCGCCTTCAGTATGGGTCAACCAATAATTATCTGCGTTGGCAGAGCGCCAACACGGCCCTTGCGGCCGGCTCATGGAAACATATCATGGTCACCTATGATGGCGGCACAACAGGAAGCTCTAGCGGCTCGCTTAGCAATTATTACAGCCGGTTCAAGATATTTATCGACGGGGTAAACGTTACGAGCGCGGGTGCGTGGTCACACAATAACTTTGGCTGGTCATCTGGCATTGACCCGGACAATTTGCGCGTTGGTCGCTTTTCGTCTGGCAACTATATGAGGGACAATTGCCGCGTTGATGAATTGGCGATTTGGTCATCGGATCAATCGGCTAACATATCGGACATATACAATTCAGGCACAACGCATGATTTAAGCGAGTTGACCGCTTCGCCTGATCATTGGTGGCGCATGGGTGATGGTGATAATTTCCCAACGATTCAGGATAATGTCGGCAATGCTGATTTCGTCATGTACAATATGACCGTTGCGGACATTGTGACGGACGCGCCGTAAGGGGGATTCATGGCAAATGAGCTAAACTTTTACGGTGACCCTGCCACTGATAGTGGTTTAACGATTGTTGCCCGCATTTATGACAGCGCGGGTGCGCAGGTTAATTCTGATGTGCCCTGCTCTGAAGTTGGCAGTTTGGCCATATATGTTGGTTCGATGCCTTCAGCGCCTGCTGGTCAATACGGTGTGCGGTTTTTTGCGGGTTCAGAAGTTTCGCCACGCGCCACAGGTGTTATTGATTGGGACGGCACGCAAGAAGTTGAGCCTGGACCAGATGAAACAAGCTCTGCAACTGAGCCTTATCCTGCGTTAGTTCGATTTCGAGGAAATCAGCGGCATGTTTTGCGCGGGCTATCCTTTGACGCCGAGCGCCGCGCTTTCATGCTTGATCTAGAAGAGGGTGAAACGAAAACTGTCTCTCTCAACTTCAACGATATACTGGCAGACAGTGAAAGCATTTCATCAGTCATCGCTACAGAAAGCGCAGGCGTGAATGTAGCCGTTGCTTTAAATGGCAACATTGCAAAGGTCACATTGTCTGGAAGCGGCCAATGCGGAAGCGCAGAGCTCACGGTCACTAAATCAGGTGGAGGCGTTTTCAAGGTCTACATGGAAACTGAATCTGTTATCAATCGCCGAAGAGATCGGCACTATTACAGGGGGTATGCATGAGCAAACTCTCCGAACAACAAGAGAAGTTCTGCCGCAATATCGTTGAGGGTATGAACCAAGGCGACGCTTACCGAGAAGCAGGCTATAAATGCGCTAACGACGAGACAGCGTGGGCCTGCTCCTCTCGCTTGCTAGGTAATGCTAAGGTAGCAAAACGCATTGCTGCCCTCAGAA
>JAKVCS010000022.1 GCA_022448365.1 Saccharospirillaceae bacterium
TGAACACCCTCTCCAATAGAAAATGATCAGTCTCTGCGATTCAAAGTGATCACTCTCTGCGATTGAAAATGATCACTTTTAGGCAGTTATCGCAGAAGGTGATCACGTTAGTGCAGAGGCTGATCACTTTCCTTTAACACACTTCCAGCGCATTCATTTCATTGATTGACCGCATTGTATCCTGTGTGCTTTTGCACCGAGGTTGACAATGCCCAACAAGAGATTAGCTATGCGACATATCAAAGAAATACTCCGCCTTAAACTGGAGGCGAAACTCAGTCATCGTAAAATATCCCGTTGCCTCAGTATTGGCGTGGGTACCATTTCCCTCTACAGCCAACGCGCTAAGGAAGTCGGCCTCACTTGGCCATTACCCGCTGACCTGAGTGATAACGACCTTGAGCAGCTATTATTTCCCTCACCTAAAGTCAGTGGTCGTCATGGACGGATTCCTCCAGACTGCGCGGCTATGCACCAAGAACTGAAACGCAAAGGTGTCACCAAGCAGTTATTGTGGGAAGAATATAAACAAGTCTATGGCAATGCGGGTTATCAATTCTCCCAGTACTGCAACTATTACCGTGATTGGCTGCACCAACAAAAACGCTCCATGAGACAGATCCACAACGCCGGTGAGAAATTGTTTGTGGATTACAGTGGTGCCACGGTACCTATCGTTAACCCCGATACGGGTGAAATACGGTGTGCAGAAATCTTTGTGGCGGTATTGGGTGCAAGTAATTACACCTTTGCCGTGGCGTCTTGGACACAACGGAAAGCGGATTGGATTGAAGCGCATACCAAGGCCTTTGAGTTCTTTGGTGGTGTGCCTGAGATCGTCGTACCCGATCAATTGCGCAGTGCGGTGAGCAAGCCGTGCCGTTATGAACCCACCATCAATGCCAGCTACCAACACATGGCCTCACATTATAAAACCGCCATTATTCCTGCCAGACCATTAAAACCCAAGGATAAGGCCAAAGCAGAGAATGCCGTACTCATTGTGCAACGGTGGGTATTAGCCAAGTTACGCCATCATACTTTTTTTACCTTGGCCGACTTGAATCATGCCATTGCGGTACTGGTTGATGATCTCAATCGCCGTCCCTTTAAAAAACTCCCCGGCACTCGCCTCAGCCAGTTTGAAGCCTTAGATCAACCCGCGCTGAAACCGTTACCCGCCCAACGTTATGAATACCTGGACTTTAAGCAGGCAAGAGTCAACATCGACTACCACATTGAGTTTGATAAACACTATTACTCAGTCCCTCATCACCTCGTTAAATCTCAAGTCGAGGTGCAAGCCTCTCGCGATAGTGTTGCGATCTTTTTCAAAGGGCAACAAATCGCTCGCCATGCCCGCAGCTTACGACAAGGGGGCTTTACCACCCACAAGACTCACATGCCAGAAGCCCATCAGCACCAGCAAAGCTGGACACCTCAGCGATTAATGAACTGGGGGAAACGGATCGGGTCTTCGACAGAAAAAATGGTGGTGGTATTACTGGAACACAAACAACACCCCGAGCAGGCCTACCGGGCTTGCTTGGGGTTACTCAACTTAGCTAAGCAATACTCACCAGATCGTTTAGAGGCGGCGTGTTTACGCGCACTCCATATCAACGCGCCACGATTAAAAAACGTCAAATCCATTCTAAAAAGCAACATGGATCAATTACCACTGCCAACCCATCCAGAACAATCCACGATGGACGTTCACCCCAATGTACGAGGGTCTGATTATTACCACTAGCTCAACAACAACACACACTTTTAATCATCCATAACAAAGGAAACATCATGTTAGAAACACAAAGTCTACAACAACTCCGTCAATTGAAATTAACGGGCTTAGCTGACGCATTGGAAATGCAATTTAGCCAACCCAATACCTATGATGAGCTGTGTTTTGCAGAACGCATTAGTCTCGCCATCCAACAAGAAATCAGTTCTCGTCAGAATAAACGGCTACAGCGTTTACTCAGAGCCGCGCGCTTTAAAGTCGCCGCTCGGCTAGAAGATGTGGATTACTCGCACCCTCGTGGATTAAAACAAAGTACCGTCGCAGGCTTACAAAGCAATGACTGGATTGCACGCCATCAGAACATCGTCTTCACTGGCCCCACAGGCTGCGGTAAAACCTACCTAGCCTGTGCATTAGGTCACCACGCTTGCCACCAAGGGTATCGCGTTCGTTACTATCGAGCGACTCGCTTGTTTGAGCAATTAACGATCTCGCATGGTGACGGCAGCTACCTGAAACTATTAGAGCAAATCGCCAAAACGGAATTGCTGATCATTGATGATTGGGGCCTAGAGCCACTGAGCCAAAGTCAAAAGAATGATTTATTGGAGATTATGGAGGATAGACATAACAACAAATCAACGATCTTTACCAGTCAATTACCGATCACCCAATGGCATGAATTTATCAGCGATCCCACACTGGCTGATGCCATTCTTGATCGCTTATTGCATAACGCCCATAAGTTGCCATTGAAGGGAGAATCCATGAGAAAAGTGCTCACATCCTTGACGGAAGGTGATCACTTAACGTAAAAAGAACATCCTGAATGCTTAGGAAGAAAAAGTGATCATGTTCAATTGGCGGCGGTGATCATCTTCAGTGGAATACGCATCACCCCTTAAAAACGGCGAAGTTATGTGAAACTTCTTGTTTTTAAGGGGGTCGCACTGGCCTATCGGCCAGTGGCGGTACATCCTTGTACCGCTATTAACCCGACATAAATACTTGCCGGGTTAATAAATTTGTTGAATATCTGACTGAAGTCGTGATGTGCATATTCCACTCCAAGATGAACACCCTCTCCAATAGAAAATGATCAGTCTCTGCGATTCAAAGTGATCACTCTCTGCGATTGAAAATGATCACT
>JAKVCS010000023.1 GCA_022448365.1 Saccharospirillaceae bacterium
GAAGTCAGTTTGGGCACAGATCCTACTGTGGCTGATACCGATGGTGATGGCATCACGGATGGTGATGAAGTGACCAATGGTACTGACCCTTTGAATCCGGATACCGTTCCACCGTCTGTTATCGCAATTTCGCCAGCGTCTGCCAGTACTGATATTGCAGAGTCAACGGTTATTGATGCGACCTTCAATGAGTTGCTGTCTGTACGTTCTATCAATCTTGATGCATTTCAGGTACTCGATTTGGCTACCAATAACCCTGTTTTCGGCAATTTAACATTACTCGATGATGGGGCTACTATTCGCTTTGAGCCTGCTGAATTACTGAATGACTTTACCGAGTATCAGATCAGTATTACTGGTATTCAAGACACTGCAGGTAATCCGATGGCTGCAGCCTTCACCAGTCAGTTTACAACAGGTAATACAATCGATACCGAGGGACCCTTTACCGAGCATATCTCGCCAATCGATGATGCGACTGATGTACCAACCAACAGTACGATCAATATCTTGTTAAATGAAAGAATTAATGTTGGTAGTTTCAGTACAGAACACGTGTACTTGCAGGATCAAACCACCGATCTCCGGGTAACATCCCTGATCGAGTTGGATCAGAATCGTCAGAAAATAACGATTACACCGGATGCAGCACTTGCCGTTGGTCATGACTTTTATGTGCAACTCAGTAGCTTTGAAGATTTATTTGGTAATCAGACTCTGACTCGTCGATATCACTTTACAACAGCATTTGAAGCCGATACGACTGCACCGGGTGTGGTCGCTATGAGTGTTGCCGAAGGCGAGGTGAGTGTCCCAACCAATGCGCGTTTGGAGGTACAGTTTAATGAGCCTGTCAGTGGCTTATCGCTTCAGGGGCTTAACGTGTTGCAAGGCGGTAACTTACTGCCCGTACAAAGCCGTACCCTGAGTGATGGTAACCGCCGGGTGCGTTTGCATCTTGCGGACCCATTACTGGCTAATACCGCGTATACCTTGCGTGCAGAAGGGGTAGAGGACATCAGTGGTAACCGTCAGGCAGTGGCGGTGAGTCATGACTTTACAACGGGTGATGGTGCAGAGTTGGCAACGCTACAGATCATAGAGCAAAGCCCGTTTGATAATCAGACCGATGTCCCACTCAATACACGTATTGGATTGACGTTTAATCAGCATCTTCATCCCTTGGATGTGTCAGCAAGCCTGCGTTTGACGGATTCTTTTGATGGCTCGCCAGTGGCGTTTCCTCTTGATATTGAACGCGTACGTGGGGATACATTGGTGGTGACGCCTCAATCGGCTTTACACGCGAATGATGGTTATACTATCAGCGGTACGGTTACCAGTTTGAGCGGCCAAACGCTGCGAGTCAGTTACGCCTTCCGTATGGCTGGTGATGTAGCCGATGAACCCTTGGCGATCAGTGACTGGAGTGTGCCGGATAATTACACGGCCATGCCGATCAATGGTGCCCTTGCCATTGAATTCAGTGCGCCACTGGATGTGGCGAGCTGTCCGATCGCAGACAATGTGACCATCAGTGATGGCAACAGTGACGTGGCCTTTACGTGGTCAGTGAGTGAAGCACAAAGTCGAACGCGCTTGGTGTTAACACCGACTGAACCCCTTCAGGCTAATACAAGCTATAGCGTGACAATTTCAGGTCTCTGCGATCTCGCCGGGAACGCGATTGCCACTGCCGTGAGTCAAACCTTTACCACGACAGACGAAGTGGATACGACGAGTCCCACACTGGTCTCCGTCACGCCAGAGGATGATGCCACCGCTGTCAGTACCACGTCGCCTGTGGTGTGGACCTTCAGTGAACCGGTACGTTCACGGACGTCTAACCCATTATCCGAGACGGTTTATCTGTATATCGATGATACTCGCAATAAATTGCCTGGTGACTTGTCCTGGAGTGCCGATCATACGGTACTCACGTTTACACCCTCTCTGCCTTATCCGGCAGGAACAGAGATCCATGCGATCTTGGGTGAGCGTTTATTACAGGATGTCGCGGGTAATTCGATGCAAGCCCTGAATGGCCTTAACTTTACCACCGCCATAGGGGATGCCGATGGGACGCCACCGCTTGTCATACAAGTGACGCCTGCTGACGGCGCTGTGGATATCGATAGCAGCAATGCAGTGGTACTGACATTCTCGGAGCCATTGGATTACCGAACCATTAATACCGATAACTTTGGTCTCTATGCCAATGGTGAGCGCATAACGACCTCTGTCAGTCGCTCCTATGATAATCGTACCGTGACCTTGTCAACGACATCAGTTCCTGCCAATAGTGTTATCTCCGTGGTAGCAACGGCTGATGTTCAGGATTTGTCGGGTAATGCCTTGGCTGATTTTATCAGTGTCTACAGCACCGCTGTGTTGGGTGAAACCACGCGACCGTCTATTAACCGAACCTATCCGGGCAATAATGCTAGCCAGGTGCAGGTGGATAAAAATATTGTCTTATTTGTCAGCGAGCCGGTGAATGCGGCGACCGTCACCTCCGAGACCTTATTGGTGTCACAAGACGGTCTATTGGTGGAAGGCAGTCTCGAGGTGTCTGGTGACAACCAAATCATTACTTTTACACCGATTCAACCCTGGAATGTGGGCAGTACAATACAAGTATTTGCGCAAAGTGGTATTGAAGATACCCAAGGCAATCCCTTAACGGACCACCAGTCGACCTTCCGTACGGTAGAAGACGATGCCACGACAACATTGCTTGTGC
>JAKVCS010000024.1:0-433 GCA_022448365.1 Saccharospirillaceae bacterium
CGGTTTCTGGGGAGTTGGAAGTATCATCAATGGTCTTGGTGACTTTGGTGAAGAAAAAGGGTTTTGTTACCTCAAAAACGGTGAGCTTATCAAGGTGCCGATGCGAAAAGCGGGCAATAAGGTCAGCTTTCCTCAACCGATTGGTGAGGTGTCAACCATGCTGCTTTATGCTGAAGAAATAATGCGTCTGGCTCGCCACTATAGCATTGCTAATGCCCGGGTATTTGGCGCAAACATTGGCCCCAGAGCAACCTTTATTTGCATTATCGCTAAAATTTTACGGCTGTATAAATCGCCCCGCTTAATTGACTGGGCGGCAAAATGGCTGGTGGGTGCTTCGCAAAGGGATATGCGTAAACTGGCGCCAGCCTACGGTGTGCAGACCGATATTACCTATGACTGCGGCACTTTGGTAAGGGGAAAGCTGGCAATG
>JAKVCS010000024.1:443-1906 GCA_022448365.1 Saccharospirillaceae bacterium
GCTGATACTTATCAGGCGACTGGTGTAACCATTGGCATCACGGCAAAACTGTTATTAGGCGGTAATGGCCCTGATCCCGGTGTGTTCATGTTGCACGAAGCCGTTGATGACCAGCAGTTTATCGAGTGTCTGGAAAACGCCGGTGTTGTGGAGTTGATGGAAATAGACAGCGTACCCCGGAGATCATCTGATTTAACTAACCACCCAATAAGCAGTTGTAGCAAATGAACAATTACAAAGATAAACGAGTCATTGTAATTGGAGGCAGTGGTGAAACAGGGCGGCGTATCCTATCAGATTTAAGCCACCGCTTCCCTGATATCAGGTTCAGCAGTGCAGCGCGGCGCGAGCAGAGGCATCTTCCCTCGGTAGATAATATTGATGCAGTAAAACTCGATATTAATGATAAAGACACATCAGCCGCAGCCCTGGCTGACTACGACCTGGCTATTATTGCTCTCGGCCCGATGGATAAATATGGTTCGATACCGCATCAGGCCTGTATAGCGGCGGGTGTTGACGCAATTGATATTAATGACAATCTGGAAGCGGCGGACCAGATTCTGGCCTTGCACGATCAGGCACATGACCATGGACGGCTGATTCTGACCGGTATGGGGTTTGTGCCGGGGTTATCCACGCTTATGTTGTCTCAGCTGGCAAGGAATAAAGCCTCGCCCAGCGGTGACTATCGCTGCCGCATTTATATGGGGGCTGCCTACGGTGGTGGGGAAACATCGCCTTATGCCATGTTAGCCAGCTTCAAGCGAAATGTATGCTCACTTATTGATGGCCGGCGTTCTCTTATTCCAACTCCCTGGAAGGATGAACATAGTCGCTTTCGATTCCCATCCCAAAGTAAATCACTGGATTTGATTCCGTTTGCTACCCCGGAGATTGCCGGATTGAGCAATCATCGTTGTGCCGATGAGCTCGCCATTAACAATCTGGACAGCCGTTATCATGTTCAGTTTTTATCGCAGGGGTTCGCTAAACTGCTGTCCCGTTTTGAACTGAGTCAGAAGAGAGCAGACTATTTTGCGCGCAAGTTTTTTTCCGGAGGCCAGTCGGTAAAAACCAGAAAGAAGGCGGATCCTGACACCACGCTTATTGTTTATCCAGATGATCGGTTAGACGATGGTCTGATAGTGCATGGTGTCATATCTTCCTATGATTTTACCGCACAAATGGCCTGCGCGGCGTTTGATTTATGGATTAGTAATAAGTTACAGGGATACCAAGGGGTTTACCCAACGGAATTGCTGGATGCGAGTTCCAATCAACAATTAATTGATGCTCTGGCCAGTCGGGGTGTGACTATCAGGGAATCAACCGAGCAGAATTTTAGCGAAGCGGATATTCATTTCGGTTGGGCAAGCCAGGCTCCTCTGGCTGTTGAACAGCTACGAAACTACGGCAAAAACTGGTATACCATCGAACGGCCACATCCCAAGATGGCAGGC
>JAKVCS010000024.1:1916-2724 GCA_022448365.1 Saccharospirillaceae bacterium
GCCTGCAAAAGCGGTTTCTATTTGAATCTGATATCTGGAAATCACTTAAACAGGCATTAGGCGGAATCGGGCTGGTATCATTTGTGATAAAGGTCATGCGGCGATGGAGTTCGCATAACAAGCGCCTGCAGCGCTTTCGTGACATTCAGGATTCCGGTTCTGCAAGCAGATGGCGTGCGATCACAAAGGATATGAGTATGTTCACATCGGGTTACTCGAGCGCGCGCGATGTTCTGGGTAAGCAAAAAGCGCTAAGCTTGTATCAACAAATGTTTCTCGATACCGTCAAAATGGAAATGCGCTGGTTATGGCCATCGCCCGATGCATTTACCTGTTTCTCATCAGGGGCAGGAGAAGCGGTGCACCGTTATTGGCTGGCCTTTATGAAGAATTATGCTGCGCTTGGGTTATTTGACTTGTCAGTTGAGGATGTGGATGAGCAGAAAAAGAAGTATACGATATCAAATTGCGCTTATGCCTCGATGTTCAGCCAGTTGGATTGCCCGGAGTTATCGAATATGGTTCGTAAGATGGAGCGGGAAGCTTTGTTACACATGAGCAGCAAAGCAAACATGGATATTAGCTGGCAAATCAATGTTGATGGATCAGCAATAGTGACCATGGAATGGTGACAGGCAAATAGAGCTTAACTATCTGATTTAGGCGCTATTGGGGGAAGGTGATAATTTTAGGGAGATCAGGCTCCAGTTCTTGTCTCGCTTCTCTTGGTAGCACACCAAATTGTTTGCGAAAAGCTGAGCTGAAATGGCTTATATTGCTATAACCCAACAACATTGCAGTCTCCGTA
>JAKVCS010000025.1 GCA_022448365.1 Saccharospirillaceae bacterium
AGGGCCGCGCACTACGAACGTCGAAGCCGGCCAAGGCACCTGGCGGACCGAGATTCCGGCGATGGGAATTCAGAAATCAGATCAGTTAGGTCGGGAAATGGAGAAAAACCTCGCAGCGCTAGACACTGGGGAAAACGCAACGTTTTATAATCGCGACACTTTTATAATGGAAAAAACAGGGCAGCAACGGGAACAATGTTCGCGAAAATGGCATCTTTTAAGTAGACTTTACGGATAGTGAGGATTAAAATGGTCGCGAGGGGATAGTAGCGGCAGGGTGCTCTTCGTCGCTGCAAATGCGCTGGGCAACCAGGGAGATTTGATAATGCTGTGGGTAAAAAATTCCAGTTGGTTGCTCGTAGCTGGCGCGATGGTCTTGCTTTCATCGATCCCAGCCGAGGCGATCGAGATCTACCCTGAAATCTACTTGGATACTACTGGAAGCTCTTCTCCGCCCGATCTCCACAATGCGTCCATCGGCCGAGGTGTATCTAGCTATTTTTATGATGACCACGGTAATCTCGTGGAACTCTATACCTGGACACTGGATGATCCAACCTACGTTGAAAACGCACGGATCGAATCCTGGGAGATGAAGTACAAGGTCGATCCCTATGTGATCAGCAATCTTAACGTTACCAACACTTCGAGCACCGACCAAACGTTCAACGTGAGTACCTTGCTGGGCATTCCTGACTTCACCTATGACAGGGTCATCAACTCTTCAGTGGGCGTCACGGCCACTGACTCTAATGGGGACGGCCACCTCTATTTCGATGCTGCTACTGGGTCGACCGTCTACGATGGCCTAGTGAACGGGAGCTCCATTCTGACCATGGATCCTAATAATCCCGACTCGCTTCCCCTGTCGACGGCCAGCTCCACCTGCGGTGGTGCGGGGTGTTCGGTTATCAGCAACAGCTACGTCAGCTCTCTCGTAGTGACCAGCGATGTGGCAAACTCCATCGGCCTGGGCCTTGGCTTCATTCTTAGCCCAGGCGATTCCGCTGCGATCACCAGCCGTTTTGAGATTATTCCTGAACCTAGTACAGGTCTCCTGCTTGCTCTGGGCCTGATGGCCCTAGGTCTGCGACGGCACGGCTGAACCAGCTCCGTTGGCTAAGCATCAGCTCGTTGCATTCGGTTTTCATTGTTCCGACTTGCGAAATCTGACCTGGCCGGTTTTGGCACCTACCATGAACACTGCCAGTGGGCCACAAGAAGAGTTGGGCTAAATCTGCTCGGTAACTATTAGCTGATTGACGGCCATGCCCTTGCCGGCCGCCTTCGACTGCTTGTTTCTGGCTGGGATCGCTGGAGTGGATGCGTAGGAAAGTCAGCTGATGAAAAGATTTGTTCTCTCACTCTTTCTAGGTGGGCTTCTCAGCCTTGGCGCACTACCGCCAGGTGCTTCGCCGGCAGACACCACAATTGATGTGGGCGAAACGCTCACCAACCCGGCTGCCACCACGCTCACCAATGACAACCTGCTTACCATTAACGGCACCTTAAACAATAACGGCACGCTGGATAACAATGATGGGGTCGACAACGCTGGCACTCTCAACAACAACGGCACGTTCAATAACAACGCCACCGGCGTATTCGGCACTGCTGGCACGGTCAACAACGACGACACGTTTACCAACGACGGCACCATCAGCATCGCCAGTGGCGGTGAGTTCAATACCCGCATCGGGTCTGCGCTCACCAACAACAGCGATATTCTTATTCAAAGTGGCGGCGTACTGAATATCGTGAGCGGAGCCGAGGCAGACAATGAGGCAAATATCTATGTCAGCGGCACGCTCAACAACAATCAATCCTTCGACAACGGCAGTCTAAGCAGCTCATCGGCTTTATTGCAGATCCATTCAGGTGGCGTAGTAAACACTGACTTTTCTTTTATTAACTATGGCGACACCACTATCGACGCAGGTGGCTTGCTGCACATCGACACCGCCGGTGGCCTGTACAATTACAGCAATCAGTCCATCATCACCAACAATGGCACGTTCCAGAACGAAAACGAGCTAACTCTTTACAGCTCAAGCGACTTCCAAAACAACAGCAGCCTGGTGAATAGCGGCACAATCTACAGCTACAACAATTCCACGCTGAACAATAACAACGGTGCCACGCTGACCAACAACACTTACATAGACAATCGGGCTACGCTAATTAACCAAGGCACCGTCGAAAACAATAACCAGACTTTCGGCATAGACAATCGAGACCAGATCACTAACGAAAACATCTTCAACAATGCCGGTCTACTCAGCAACCGAGACGGCGCTACGCTCGACAACTCCGGCACACTCACCAACGACCACGGCATATCCAACTACGACGGTGCGACACTAAACAACACTGGCACGATAATCAACGCGTCGGGCGCTGCAATTTCCAACGCCGGTGAATTTAACATTGCCGTCGGCGGGTTGCTAGAAAACGAAAGTGGCGGCATGGTCGACAATACATCCGCTGACTTTAATGTCGCCGGCGACCTGGATAACCAAGCAGGCGCCACACTGACCAATGACAGTGTGATTACAGTTGCGGCCACCGGCGTATTCGGCACTGCTGGCACGGTCAACAACGACGACACGTTTACCAACGACGGCACCATCAGCATCGC
>JAKVCS010000026.1 GCA_022448365.1 Saccharospirillaceae bacterium
CGGCAGGGTAATACTAGCGGTTGGCTCTGTGATGGTGAAGCTGAAGTCGCTTAAGAAGCCTGTACCTGCTGCTGCGGGGTCGGAGTTTTCTTGGTCAGGATCGCCATCTTCTAGGGAGAAGACATCCAAGGTTCCTCCCTCTAGTCCTGCACCGGGTCCAAAGGAGGTATCAAAGCGATAAAAGACGTTACCTTCGTCAGTGACACGAGTTTGAACTGCTCCGTCGCCATCTGGGGCCAAGAACTGTTGCAGAATTTCTGCTGTATCCCCTTCCAGGTTGACTGTAATACCGCCTTCGGGAATCGCACCGGTCACACTGAAATTCAGTACCAGGCTATCACCATCGGCTTCACTAATTAAACCTGGTGTGGTACTAAAGCTGACTTCAGGTACAGAGGTTGAAAGTTGAATCCATTCTTCGGGTAAGAGATTGGCAATAAGCTCAAATCCACCATCGTCGCCGCCATCGGGGTCAATTACGTAAGCAATACCCTGGGGATCTGGATAAATGCCTGTTGCGGATTCAAAGAGATCATCATGGCCAACAAGAACAGTGTTAGTGCCATCTTCAGGAACCTCCGTTAAGAAGGGCGTGACATTTGCACGCATCTGTTCAACTTGTTCGGGGGTGTAGTCCTCGAAGGGTAGGAAATTGAGCTTAGAGTTTTTCTCGTATTCCGGAAAGGCGATGGCTGCTGTTTTAATAGCCCGACCGTAATCACTGGTTATAACATCGCCAACGGGAATTTCAGAGCGTTCAAACCCTTCGCCGATGGCCAGAGATTGTTGAATGCCGAATTCGCTTAGCACTCTCTGGGTGGAGAAGTCATTGACATTAATCTCATCTGTAGCCTGGTCAGCGAAATCAATCTCGGTGCTAGCGTGTCTGAAGTAGACAACAAGTCCCCCTTCTTGTAGAGCAGTTAAGAGGGCTGCACCTTCCAATTGGTCTACAAAATCAAGATTAGCTTGTTCCCCATCGCTAGGTTGTTCACCTCCATAGTCAGGAGCAGGGGTGACCAGATCCCAGGCATCTCCAGGAGTCCAACCATTAGCAGTAAGGCCATCGCCAGAGGCGGGAATAACACTAGCACTGCTTCCTGAAACACCATCAGAGAGTGCAGCCCACTCTTCAGGCAAGAGGTTGGCAACAACCTGTAAGCCACCATCTTGGCCGCCATCGGGATCAATCACGTAGGCGATACCCTGTGGGTCAGGATAAATCCCTGTGCCTGCCTCAAAGAGATCGTCATGGGCGACAATGACAGTGTTGGTGCCATCTTCAGGAACCGCAGTTAAGAAAGGCGTGACATTTGCACGCATCTCCTCAATATCCTCGGGGGTGTAATCCTCAACGGGAAGGAAATTGAGATCAGAGTTTTTCTCATATTCACCAAAGGCGATCGCTGCTGTTTCAACAGCCCGACCGTAATCACTGGTAATGACCTGAGCAACGGGAATCTCAGAATTTCTAAAGCCTTCACCAATTACTAAAGATTGCTTGACACCAAACTCACTGACTACGCGCTGAGTGGAGAAATCATCCACATCGGCAGTAACCTGGTCAGCAAAATCTCTCTCGGTTTGGGCGTGTCTGATATAGACAACGTAGCCACCAGCTTGCAATTCGTCTAATAATGCTTGACCTTCTAATAGATCGACAAAGTCAGCATTAGCTTGTTCGCCATCGCTGAGTCCCCCTTCATACATCGGGGGAGGAGTTACGAAATTCGCACTATCACCTTCGCGGTAACCGTTGATATCGTCAATAAAGACCCTGATGCTGTCGGCATCGGGATCAACTTCGTACTGTTCTCCATCAACAATTTCAAAGAGAAACTCCTCTCGCCCTTCAACCTCATCATCTTGGAAGACAGGTACGGCAACGGTAGCTGTTGCTTCTGTAATCCTTATAATGAGAGAGCCGGCAACTTCATCTGTACCAACGATGCTGCCACCTGTTACTACGACACCTTCTACAACGGTTTCAGCTTCCGGCAGACGGGGGTTGGTGGCATTGACATCAAATTCAGCGATGGATCGAGGTGGACCGGCTAACTCAACTAGCAGTCCTTCGGGGGGAATGGGTCCATCCACCGTAAAGATGGCAGTAACTACCGTTTGATCAGACTCATAGAGGTTAATCAGGTCTGTATTAGTTGGATTTTCAGGTGATACTGTGATCCCAACTGTGGGGGTGGTTGCTGGTGTTACGCCATCGGTAACGGTGAAGGTGCCAGAGTTTTGTGTGCCATCAACGGTGTAGCCTTCGCCTTCCACTAGGGTGTAAGTGAAGGTTTGATCCGCTTCTTGAACAAGGTCGTTAGATACCGGCAGGGTAATGCTAGCAATGGGATCTGTGATGGTGAAGCTGAAGTTACTCAGGAAGCCTGTCCCTGCTGCTTCGGGGTCGGAGTTTTCTTGGTCAGGATCGCCATCTTCTAGGGAGAAGACATCCAAGACTCCCCCTACTATTCCTGCACCAGGTCCAAAGGAGGTATCAAAGCGATAAAAGACGTTACCTTCCTCAGTAACACGGGTTTGAACTG
>JAKVCS010000027.1 GCA_022448365.1 Saccharospirillaceae bacterium
CGCATGAGGATAGAGTCATTCAATGCGTACGTCAGGAGCGAATGATGCAACCTCGCATCGGCACTAGGAAACTACAGTATCTTCTTGCGCTCGTTAAAATAGACATTGGTAGGGATCATCTCTTTAATTTACTAAGAGAAAGGCGTCTACTAGTGCCGACAAAGCGTGCCTATCACAAAACAACGAACAGCCATCATCGGTTCCGCTGTCATCCCAACCTCATTAAAGCGGGGTTAAAAGCGGATAAACCCAATCAGCTATGGGTAGCGGATATAACGTACTTACCGACGCGAAGTGGAGAGAGTTATGTGAGTCTCATTACAGATGCTTATTCGCGGAAGATTGTGGGCTATCAGGTTGACGATAACATGCGAACGCAGTCAGTAAAGCAAGCATTTACTCGAGCGCTTAAACAAAAAAGTACAAACGAAAAACTCGTACATCATTCTGACAGAGGTATACAGTATTGCTCAGAAGAGTATCAAAAACTCCATAGAAAACATGATGTACAGTGCTCAATGACAGATGGCTACGACTGCTATCAAAACGCCCTTGCAGAGCGGATAAACGGTATTCTTAAAAATGAATACTTACTCCATAAGCCAAGAGATTTAGAAGAAGCGAGAAAGATGGTTGCAGAGTCAGTAGCAATCTATAATGGTAGGCGGCCACATCTGGCCCTTAAATACAAAACGCCCGATGAAATACATCGGGCGTTTTAACCGAAATAAGTGTCAACCTATTTCAGGACTAGTCAAGCCTATCTGCTGTTGCCGTGGCGGTGAACCCGGGGTGATGTCAGTATCGCAGGCCATCCCTATCAGGCTGGCGGCCGATGAGATGTGGACGTTGATATCGTAAACGGCGCTCCCCGCCACGTTCAGGTACGGTAAGTAGTCACAGTAGAAACAACACAGGTTGTCCATACACGTTCATTCCGCGACGTCCTGCCACCCCAGTAAATTTCGCCCTACAGTAACATCACATTTCCCAGCACGAGGTTACCCTTATGAGAAAGCACCGTACTCCAGAACAGTGGCAGACCCTGGTTGATCAGCAGCGCGCCTGCGGCTTGTCAGCGCCGCAGTTTTGTAAACAGGAGGAGATCGGTTGCGCCAGCTTCTGTAACTGGCGCAAGCGCCTGTCCGATCCGTCGACTGATGAGTCGTCAGGTCCCGGTGAAGCCGGTTTTCTGGATCTCTCGTCGTTGATGAGCAACTCTCCATCCTCCGGCCCAGGCTGGAACATTGTGCTTAGCCTCGGCAACGGCGTGGAACTGCGGCTGAGCCAGAACGGATGATCGGGCTCGATAGCCAGGCGCGCATCTGGCTGTGCACCGAGCCCACCGGCATGCGCAAATCATTCGGGGGCTTGAGCGCCCTGGTCCGGAATCAGTTGAAGCACGACCCACTTAGCGGCCAGTATTTTGTCTTCGTCAACCGTCGAAAGACTCAGATGAAGATGCTGTACTTTACCGCCACCGGTTATTGCCTGTGGGCCAAGCGCCTGGAGCAGGGACAGTTCCGGGTGCCGTTATCTGCCTCTGGTCAGCGGGCCCTGACCCTGACGGATCTGCAACTGCTGATCGATGGTATCGAAGTGCAAAAATGCCGGCAGTTCAAGCGTTTTCGAGGGGTATAGAGAGTGGACTTCGGGTATAATAACGGCCATGAATTCAACGGCTTCCACTCCTTCTTCCAACGCACCTTCTTACTTGAAGTGACCCCCAATAGTTGGACTATCCAATTACTGGGGGTCTTTTTATGTCCAAACATCACAGAGCATTTAAGTTAAAGCTAGCGCGACTAGCGCAAGAAGAGAGTTCAGGAGCCTTAGGTAGAAAGTTTAAAGTACGACCTAACCTTATTCGTTACTGGTCTCAAGTCTATCGCATCAACGGCTTTGATAGTTTTATCCATAAGCAATTGCCTTACACCTTTGAATTTAAACTGCATGTACTCAATGCTATGTCTGCGAATCATTGGTCACTGACATATACCAGCGCCTATTTCGACTTATCATCCCCAGGTATTTTATTTCAATGGCAAAAGCTTTATGCTCGCGAGGGTATAACTCGTCTTAAACCACAGAAAACAGGTAGGCCTCGCGTGATTAATCATTCTTCTACTCCTAAACCATCATCTGAGATGACTGAAAAAGAACTGAGAGAAGAGCTCGATTATCTACGTGCAGAGAACGCTGTCTTAAAAAAGTTAGAAGCCTTGGCTCAAGCCAGAAAGAAAAAAGCAAAGACAAAACGATAGTTGTCGAAGAGCTCAAGGCAATATATAGCTTACAGCATTTATTAAAGGTTACAGGGCTTCCCAAGAGTGTGTATTACTACCATCGTAATACACTGAATCAGCCTTGTTCCAATACTGACTTACGCATAAAGATACGTGATATCTATCACAAGCATAAAGGGCGCTATGGCTATCGTAGAATCACTTACGCG
>JAKVCS010000028.1 GCA_022448365.1 Saccharospirillaceae bacterium
CGATCCGACACATGAAACTTACTTTGAATCTCGGCTTGATGTGTTAATAAATTCTCGCAACAAAGAACGCCTGCATAGATTATTATCACGTCAAAATGGTGAGTGTTTGTATTGCAAAAGGAAAATAACGGCTAAAACTGGTTGGAATATTCACCGCCTAGTGCCTTTATATTTAGGTGGTGATAATAAGACGAGTAATACCGTGGTTGTACACCCTTCTTGCCATAACAGCATTCATAAAAGTAAAAATACTGCTGCGCCATCCTACATGGCGTTATAACGACTTGAGCGGTATGCGGGGAAACTCGCACGTACCGTTCTTAGAGGGCTGGGCTCGAGTAATCGGGTCTGGCTACTCGACAAAAGCACCGCTTTAAATGGCCAAGTGATGCTGAATTACAGCACATGCACCTGAGTGAACAACAGTTGCAGTGGTTATTTTCAGGCTTTGAATTAAACGATATCCGGCTTATAACCGGTGACCATAAGCAGCGATTATCGATCACAAAACAATCTGAATAATGTCATGTAATCAGTGCTTTAATGCGCGATACTATCTGTATGACTACCGATGATTATCAACACCGCATCGCTGAATTAGAGGCGCTTCTTGAAGAAAGAGACGCTAGAATTGCTTATTTGGAAGAGCAGTTCCGCATTGCCCAGAATAAACAGATCGGTAAAAGCACCGAAGGCCACCCTGGTCAGGGCGAACTGTTTAATGAGGTGGAGGAACTGGCTGCTGAGAATGTGTCGGCAGAGCAGGAAACTATCAGCTACACACGCAGTAAACCTAAGCGCAACCCGTTGCCTGAAGACTTGCCGCGTGAAGTTATCATCCATGATATTCCCGATGAAGATAAAGTCTGCGATTGCTGCGCAGGTACATTGCACTGCATCGGCAAAGATAAATCTGAGAAGCTTCAGTTTATCCCTGCTCAGGTGAAGGTGATTGAGCATGTACGTCCGAAGTATGCGTGTCGCTCCTGCGAAAAAGAGGGTATCAGCAACACGCTAAAGCAAGCGCAAGTGCCACACTGTGTTATTCCCAAAGGCTATGCAACAAGCCTGTTAAGTCAGATAATCACCAGCAAATACCAGTATGGTCTGCCGCTCTACCGGCAGGAAGCCATGTTCAAACAACACGGTATCGAAATAAGCCGCAAGACCATGGCGGACTGGATAATCCGTTGTGCTGAGCTATTTAAACCGCTCTACGACTGGCTTCATCAACACCTGATACAACAACCGGTTATCCAGGCGGATGAAACCACGCTGAAGGTTGTCGATTCCGGTAAATCGACGAGCTACATGTGGCTGTATGCTACTGGTGTAGATTCACCGCAAGCGACCATTACCGGTTCAGCGATACATAATATCGTGCTGTACGATTATCACAATAGTCGTGCCGGACAATGTGCGTGGACTTCCTTGGCGGTTATCACGGTTACCTGCAAGTGGATGGCTATCAGGGCTATGAACAAACACAAGCCACCTTAGTGGGCTGCTGGGCCCATGCCAGACGCAAGTTTATGGAGGCGAAAAAAGGCGCGGGCAGTAAGGGCAGTGGCAAAGCAGACTGGGCACTGAACCACATCCAGAAACTCTACCGTGTAGAAACACAGTTAAAAGAAGAAACCGCGGCAAACCGCTATGCGCAACGTCAGGAAAAGAGCCTGCCGCTGCTTAATCAGCTTGAAACCTGGCTGACAAAATCAGCTCAACAGGTGTTACCGAAAACCAAACTGGGTGAGGCAATACAATACTGCCTCAATCAATGGCATAAGTTGGTTCGTTACACACTCGATGGATACCTTACCATCGACAATAACCGTACAGAACGCGTAATCAAACCGTTCGTCATCGGCAGAAAGAACTGGCTGTTCAGCCAGACTGCAACCGGTGCCAATGCCAGCGCCAACCTCTACAGCATTATTGAAACGGCGAAAGCTAACGACCTCAATGTGTTCGAGTATGTCATGGACAGCTTGGAGCAGCTCAGCAAACCTGAAGCCGATATCGAGCAGCTACTACTATGGCAGTTTGCTAAGCGCTAGGTGGGATTACCGGACGTGTATGGACTCCTCCTCTTTTGCAAGTAATTTGTTCGATAACTTTGGGTATGATTGCCAACGTGTATCCGGTTTCTTAATGATGCATTTTCTTTTACTGCATCGAACCTCTATGGGCTATTCGCACACTTGCTCCTTAGCGCTTACACGAGCTTAAAGGCTCTTCGTCCGGGTAAGGTTTTTCAAGTGTCGGTCTCACCTGTTAGCCATCTCACATTTTACTTTGCAACTGGGATGAACACTTTTTGTATTTTTAAATTCGTTTAAGCGCTTGCTATTAATCCTGGATCATAACTTTCGTTTGTATTTACCATAGCCCAAGCTGCACGCGCGGTTTTATTTGCTAACGCTACAGTTACCGTATTAACGTG
>JAKVCS010000029.1 GCA_022448365.1 Saccharospirillaceae bacterium
GCCCATACGGTATTTGTTACTTGGGGCATTATGTCAATTCTGGGGCAGTTAGCTACCTGCACCCTCAGAAAGCTGCACGATCTGGGCATTTATCTGCCTACTGCGTCCGTTTAGTACTGCCAAACTCCTAACTGAACTTAACAGATCAGTGAGGAAGCAAACGATGAACCCAACCACACAATTATCCACCACATCAACACACCCAGCTCGTCAGCAACGGATTTTGCGTTTGCCCGAGGTCAAAGCCAAAACAGGCTTTGGCCGCAGCACCATTTATGCCCTGATGGCCAGCGGTGAATTTCCGCGTTCCATTCGCATTGGTGCGCGTGCCGTGGGCTGGTTAGAAAGCGATATCGACCAGTGGATTGAAACCCGCCGTATCGGTGCTGCTTATGGCCGTGGATAAACCATCAGCACCAACCCCGTTACCAGCCAGTGAGATGAATAACAACGCGCCAACATTACCGCCTGGTTTTGCCTATAACGCGCAAAACTGGCTGGTGATGCAACCAGCAGGGCAAGATAGCCCTGTTAAAATCTGCTCTTGGCTGCAAGTGGCTGCTCGTACTCGCGATCCACAAGGGGACAACTACGGCTATTTATTGCACTGGTTAGACGATGACAATCGCCATCGCTACTGGGCTATGCCAGCAGAACTATTGGCCGGAGACGGCAGCGAGTACCGTCGGATATTACTCAGCCGAGGCATGCGGCTGAGTAACAGTGTCAAAGCGCGGCAGTTGCTCTCGCTGTTTATTCAACAAATGGGCGAACTGGCCACGCAAAAAGCCATTAGCGTGAACTGCATTGGCTGGCATCACCATGCTTATGTGCATCCGCGCCTCACCTATTACCCAAGCGAACACAGCAATAACCCGCGCATGGTGCTGCAAACCATGCACCCGATAGAAGGCTTTATTCAACAAGGTAGTAGCGACAGTTGGCGGCAGCACGTTGGCCGTTATTGTCTGGATAACCTGCTATTAATTGTTGGTGTCTGCGCTGCGCTGGCTGCACCCTTATTGCATTTGTGCGGGGTGGATGGTTTTGGTTTACACCTCTACGGTGCCAGCAGTACTGGTAAAACTGCGGCGTTGTATCCGGCATTATCGGTGTGGGGCGAGCCTAATCAGCTGCGCCACAGTTGGCGTGCCACGGCCAACGGTTTAGAAGGCACAGCATTAGCGCATAACGATGCCTTGCTGGCGCTCGATGAAATGGGCGAAGTTGATCCAAAAGAGGCGGGCGATGTCGCTTACATGCTTGCCAATGGTCAGGGTAAAACCCGTGCAGGCAAATACGGTGAAATGCGCTTACCTGCCCGTTGGCGTTTAGTGTTTTTATCTACTGGCGAAGTGACGCTCGAAAGCCATCTGGCCAGTATCGGCAAACGCGTGAAAGCGGGGCAGCAAGTGCGCGTGATTGATCTCAGTGCCGATGCCGGTGCGCAAATGGGCGTGTTTAACCAGAGTCATGGTATGAACGCCGCCGATTTAGCCGATCATCTAAAACAGCAAAGTCGCCAACACTACGGCTGCTTGGCTTTGGACTGGTTACGGTATTTAACGCAGCACAGCGCGCAGGTGCGACCCGTTTTCCAAAACGTACGCCAACGTTTTTTAGCCAGCTTGCCACCCGAGGCGGACGGCCAAGTGCGCCGGGTCGCTGAAAAGTTTGCCTTACTTGCTAGTGCTGGGTTGTTAGCCATTCAAGCCAAAGTGCTCGATTGGCCAGCTCAAAGTGTCGAAGCCGCCTGCTTAAATCAGCTTAACCAATGGATACTCGCCCGCGGTGGTGTGGCCGCCAATGAAGACCAACAAGCCATTCGCCAAGTGCGCAGCTTTATTGAGCAACATGGCGAAAGCCGCTTTACGCCCAAACAAAACGGTTACAGCAGCCAAGTACGCCAACGCGCGGGTTGGATAGATACCAGCGGCCCACAAACCCTCTACCTGTTTTACCCAACTGGCTGGCGTGAAGCCACCGAAGGCCTAAGCCCAGATCGCGCCGCCAAAGCACTGATGGCCGCAGGCTACCTAGTCCCCGATGGCAACCGACCACAGCGCAAAGTCAGCCTGCCCGACAACACCCGCCCGCGAATGTACTGCGTGAAAGGCAGCATCTTGGATGACTAAAATGGCGATGAGCCCTGTAAGGGCTTGTCGCCTTTTAGTGTACCGCCAGTCAACCTAAGGGCTGGGCGAGGATTAAAGGCTAAGGCAGACAATACCGCTAGTGTACTGGTTGTGTACTTGCTGTGATTGGTGATCGCCATTGCGCTGATTGATGG
>JAKVCS010000030.1 GCA_022448365.1 Saccharospirillaceae bacterium
TCATACGTCCAATTTAGCGAGTAAAGAACTAATTTGCGTTCAGGACAACATGAAGAGAGTTGAGCAGTTAGTAAATCAAATGAGCCAAGATGTGCCTAAGGCTTCGGCTGCTGCCGACTACTACAGGTCTTACTCTCCAGATAATATAAAGTTCATCGCATTGTCATTGGAGCCATTAGCTAAGCAGAAAAGACAGAGCTTGGAGGTGCGCATCAAGGGGAAAAAAGAGATTTCCCTTATCAATGACAGTTTAGAGAAAATCTTGGCAAACTTAATTCAAAACGCAATTAGGTTCACTCCAGAGCTTGGCACGATAAAAGTCGTTGCTACACAAGATAGCAAAATGCTTAAAATTGTCGTAAGTGACGATGGAGAAGGAATCGAAGTAACCGTTCACCAGGGCCCTATTGACAGGCAGCTTTAAAGTCGTTGAGCAGAGGATAGGTGGTTTTATTCAGCGTCGCAGCAAGTATTGCCCGGATCCATTTCAGAGGATTCAACTTTTGTTTTCGGCAGGTTTCTACGATGGTGAGTATACGTTGTCTGAACAGTTCGCCCCGATGTGACCACACGCCATAGCTGCCTTTTCGCCACAGCACATAGCTTCGTAATGAACGCTCGGCTTCATTGTTAGTGAGGGGGACGCCATCGTGACTGAGGAATACCCAGCACATCTCATCGTGTTTTAGCAGTAGCTTACACCGGTTCTGATAGCGGGGAGTCACACAACGCCTTGATGCCAGTTCAAGTTGTTCTCGCCAGGCGATACGCAGTTTTTCCATTCGGTCCCGGTATCGCTTTTCACTTAGCTTGTTACTTTCATACCGGTGTTGCAGCCGGAACAACAGGCGGATGAGCCTGACCAATACTGTACCGTAGATTTTATTCGTGCCCCAGCTTTCCGCCAGCGCATTCATATTTCTTAAGATATGCGCCCAACATAATTGACGATGGTCAGCATCAATATAGTGATAACCGGCATACTGGTCAGTCACAACAATGTTTTCTGGATTATCGCCCAGTAATTTCTTCGCTGCCCAGGCTCCGCGAGAGAAGTGCGTCATAAAGCATGATAATTCTGCTGTGCATACTTGCCACATCCAGCGGTTTTCATTGCCCCGCTGATGACGGGTTTCATCACAATGAACCACTGCCTCATTATGCATAGTCTCTTTAATATCCTGATAGGCAGGCGTCAGCACCGCACTGACGCGGCCTTGTGCTTCAGAGATAGCACCGCGACTGAACGATAAACCAAAGTTTTGCTCGAGCTGTTGCTGGATTTTACTGATACTCTGGTGAAACTGACCCGACTGCATCGCCACATACGCCAGCAGGTTATTGCCCATCTGCCCTTGATTCACGTTGTCGGGTAGTGTGGCTTTTACCGTTTTACTGCACTGACAACACTGGCCCTGATGCAACTGATGTTCGACTACAGAGAATGCCTGGCTGGGAATATCAAATACCTGATGCCGACGATAAGGGGAATCATTGATAGCAATGTCACCACCGCAAGCACAAGTATCGTCGGGATAATAGGTGCGCGTCTCATCAACGGTATCGGCCAGCATCCGCTTACTACCTTTATGGCCGGATTGCGCACCGCGCTTACGGCCTGTCGGCTTTTTAGCTGGTGCAGAAGAGGACGCCCCCGGCCCATTAGACGATGGCGGGCGCGATGAATTACGACTGTTTTGATTCAGTCGGTCTTCGAGGTCATTTAGCCTGTCCCAGAGTGTACTAATGAGCTCATTGGCATCATCGAGATTAGTAGCGACGGGTGGCTTTGTGGGCTGCTTTTTACGTGGCATGAAACCACTCTGACAGACTGGCGGGATCAATCAATAGGATCCCCACGATCATTGAAAATAAATATTACTAACTGTCAATAGGGCCCTGGTGAACGGTTACGAATCGAAGACCGTCTACAAAATAAAATATTCGAAAGGTTTACCAAAGGGAGCGGCAAACACGAAGGTCTTGGCATCGGTTTAGCAATGGTCAAAACTTTAGTTGAATTGAACCAAGGTGAAATTGCTTTAGAGAGTCAAAAAGGTGTTGGAACAAAAGTTACCGTCACTTTACCCATTGACGATATTGAATACGTAAATTCACATGCTGAAAAATTGTCACCAGCAAACGCTAAGTCGAATAAAAAATCAATATTAATTGTTGATGATAGCAGAGAGTTTCGCTCTTATTTGTTTGATATG
>JAKVCS010000031.1 GCA_022448365.1 Saccharospirillaceae bacterium
TGTCACTCGCTGTCAACGCGACGTTCGTACTGCTAATGACTCCCAGTCCAATATCGCCACCCAAGGCTTCACCAACCACATTACCAATCGCTGTGATCACCGCATCACCGGCCATGGTCCAGTCCGTCCCAGCCGAAACCAATACATCACCACCGGTTGTAATGTCACCGGTGGATGTCTGGACCAAAGTCCCACCAGCGATCAATCCAACATCACCACTGGTACTGGTGATCGCGGCATCTTGACTCAGATTTGTGCCAGCCTCTACCAGGATGTCGCCAGATACCGTTATGACTGATTCGGTGACCATGATCTCGTTCACGGCAACCATATACACCGTGCCCAAACCACCTGTCGAAACTGAACTACTCACCGTCAAGTCGTTACCAGCGTCCAAGGTAATGTTCCCTGAGACGCTAACCACCTCTGCGTTGATCACAACATTGCCACCAGATCCGCGGGCTTCCAAAAGCACGTCACCGCTACCTGCTGCCGAAACACCCTGGCCATCAGAACCGCCAGCAATCGTGAGAGTACCGGACTCCGTAACAACCTTGATCGGGCCATCTGAACCTGTTGTCAAATCCTCAAGTGCCCCGGTACTGCGATCAACACTTACATCATCAGTCGTACTGTTGAAGTTAACCCGAAGAATCGATTCAATATCGACCGTGACTCCAGAAATCGATGTGACCATCAAATCGTCTAACTCCGAAATATAAATTCCAGAGTCAGCACTAGCGGCAAGCGTGGAAACTGCAATGTCAAGAGCGTTCGCGTTTTGACCAGCAACCCCATTGGCATTATCGTGATCGCCAATCAGGCCGCCGGTTGCGCGAAGAGAAAGGTTGTCAGCTGTAATATTCAGTGAACCGCCATTCGCATCGATGATGCTGTCACTCGCTGTCAACGCGACGTTCGTACTGCTAATGACTCCCAGTCCAATATCGCCACCCAAGGCTTCACCAACCACATTACCAATCGCTGTGATCACCGCATCACCGGCCATGGTCCAGTCCGTCCCAGCCGAAACCAATACATCACCACCGGTTGTAATGTCACCGGTGGATGTCTGGACCAAAGTCCCACCAGCGATCAATCCAACATCACCACTGGTACTGGTGATCGCGGCATCTTGACTCAGATTTGTGCCAGCCTCTACCAGGATGTCGCCAGATACCGTTATGACTGATTCGGTGACCATGATCTCGTTCACGGCAACCATATACACCGTGCCCAAACCACCTGTCGAAACTGAACTACTCACCGTCAAGTCGTTACCAGCGTCCAAGGTAATGTTCCCTGAGACGCTAACCACCTCTGCGTTGATCACAACATCTTGAAGCAGAGCCCCTAGTCGCACATTCTCATTTCCGGCTACCCCAGTTCCACCGCCACGCACCGTGATTGTACCTACGGTTGAGTCAAATAAGATTTCTCCGGAACCAACTTGAGCTAGGTTTTCGATGTCTACATCATCTGATTCCAACAAATGAATCGCACCTTGGGTTAAATTCTGCACCTCAATCGAAGCGACAGAAACTTCGATTGCATTGCCATCTCCAACACCCATCGCACTCTGTATTAACAAGCCCCCGACATTTGCAAGTACATCAACAGAACTATCACCAGAATCAGCCACAGCGCCGTCCGATGAAATTAGCTCGACTGCGGTAGCACTTGTACTACCGGTGCTAACTGAACTGAGCAGAATATCTCCATCAGCCGTGAGATCAATTTCACCAGTAACACTAAGGACGCTACTACCATCAGCCATGACAACAGCACCTCCATTTGATCCGGCACCGGTATCAGCACTGACCGTGATAGCACCACCAATAGAATCAATATCTCCAAACTTACCAATTCTCACATCTTGTTCGGCACTAATGCCTATCGTTGATATCACGCCAGTAGTACGCACAGCACCATTGATTACGGTTGAAGCATTCGACGGCGCATTACCCCCATCGCTCAGCAGAATATTTCCCAAGGCGGAAACTTGGGTTGCTCCACCATCGGCATCGACCAAAACACTGTCAACTTGACCGCTAGTTGCAAATAGATCTGAACCTGTCGCCGTTACATCTCCCTCGGCATTCAACTGCCCCAGAGCTGTAATTCTTGCACCACCGTGCCCACCCACTGCGGCCCCCGAATCAATCCACCCGGCATGGCGCCGGTCGCCTCGCCGCCCTC
>JAKVCS010000032.1 GCA_022448365.1 Saccharospirillaceae bacterium
CCAGAGTTGCTCTGGGATGATCCGCTGGCTGCGCCAGCACCATTGCTATCGGTAGCACCAAAACCGCCTCCAGCTGTAATTATGCCATTAATTGATGAAGATTCGCCATTGCCGCCATTTTCAGTAGATCCTACTCCGCCATTTCCGACTGTAATAGTATAAGCCTGACTTGATAGAATCATATTTCCAGTCTGCACACCACCTGCACCGCCGCCACCACCATTAAATCCACTTCGCCCAGCACCACCACCGCCAACGACGAGGTACTCTATCTCCTGATCAGTAGGGAGGTTGAATGTTCCACTATTTGTAAATGTATGAACTCGGTAAAGGACGCCACCCTCGCTGTATGTTGTTACTGTTCCTCCCGTAGCCTCATCACCGTCAACAGAGTAAAAAACTGAACTTCCTTCACAATTGTCATTGCTTACCGGAGCCGGAATTGTTACATCGGCTGAACACAATCCTGAATCGGTAGAAACCGAAACGTCTGCTGCACAAGTAATCGTTGGGTTCTCATTGTCGTTAACGGTAATGTCTTGCGAACAAGTTGCCGTGTTGCCAGAGGCATCCGTCACGGTCCACACCACTGTGGTGGTTCCTACAGGATAATTGTCCGAGGCGTCAGCCGTTCCGTTAAAGTCGTTGATTACCGAAGCCACTGCGCAGTTGTCTGCCGTTACAGGTGCTACGACAGAGACTGCTGCGTTGCACATTCCTGGATCAGCCGTTTGTGATTGATCAGCTGCACAAGTAATCGTCGGATCTTCATCATCAGTTACAGTAACAATTTGTGAACAGGTTGCCGTGTTCCCGGATAGGTCTATTGCGGTCCACAAAATTTCAGTACTCCCTACAGCAAAGGTATCTGTAAGACCAGCAGATCCATCAACTCCGATTGCATATTTGATGATCACTATCCCACTACCGCCATCGCCACCCGATAGAGTATTAGCTCCATTGCCTTGTGCGGTTAGCAGTTCTTCGCTCAACGCGTAGAATCCAACGATCTCCGTTGTGTGGTTTGTTTCGGTGTCTTTTGATTGTTCTTCATCAATAGATACGATAAAGTCGTTTGTTGTCACACCGTTAACTTGAGTCCACGAGGCATCACCACCATTAAATGTTTGTTGATCGTGCAGAACGGTAGGCGCATTAGCAAACGTGCCACCAAATGCCACTGTCGCTGGGTTGTGGTTAACGCTATTACTTGTTTCTCCGATAATAATCCCATCTGTAACAGACCCACCATTATCAATTGCAATCCAACCAATAGTTTCAGTTGCGTGGGAGTTTGAATTCAATTCTTGTTCTTGCATTCGCAGTTGGAATCCTGCGGTAGTTCTATTTCTGTTTCTCGTGACAACGGCATCAATTTCATTGCTCGTCATCACTTGTGACATCACAACTGGCACACTACCAAACGCCGAACCGAAAGTGACTTGTTTGTTAGCTTCATTTATTGCTGTTGTTAGTCCTGCTTGTATGACAGATCCATTATCTAAAGTGTGTGTACCCTCAGCAATGGCTAGCCATGAGACCTCTTCAGATAGTATGCGGCTACCATCCAGATAATCCCATTCATCAATTTGCCATTCAAATCCATTATCTGAAACATTTCGAACACGAACACAATAAGGATCACCGTCATTGTTTGTCATATTAGACATTTTGATGACTGGATTAGTTATGGTCGCGTCAAAAGCAACACTATGCCATTGCGCGGCACTTGTTTGGATAACCGTTTCGACACCAGATTGACCTATAATCGTGGCGCTAGTGCCAGTAGGACTGCCTGCACCACCGCCACCACTTCCAGTGCCGTTCACTCCATTGCTACCGTTAGAATTTGCACCGCCGTTGCCGCCAATGTTGGAACCTCCAACTCCGCCACTTCTGCCAAAAACGTTCTGGCGAGAAGCACCACCACCCCCACCAGCATACCAAACATTGATACCAGTAATATCCGATTGTACACCAGAGCCACCATCGCCGCCAGTTGGATCACTACCGTTGATTCCCGTGCCCCCTGCACCTCCGCCACCACCGGCATAAAATCCTACTCCCTGTCCACCAGAGTTGCTCTGGGATGATCCGCTGGCTGCGCCAGCACCATTGCTATCGGTAGCACCAAAACCGCCTCCAGCCGT
>JAKVCS010000033.1 GCA_022448365.1 Saccharospirillaceae bacterium
TTGCTGAACTGCTCCAGCAACACGTTTCCCGGTCCGCATGCATTTCGTGCCACAAGGCGATCGATCCATTGGGGCTCGGGCTGGAAAACTTTGCGCCAAACGGTCAGTGGCGAACCGAGTATCCCGACCAGGCTCCTGTGGTTTCAGCAGGCGTGATGCCCAATGGAAAGACGTTTAGCACACCTCGGGAAATGAAAGTCTTATTGCTGGAAGTCTATCAAGAAGAAATCGCCCACAACTTCGTTAAAACGATGCTGGCTTATGCCCTGGGGCGAAACATCGAGCCGTTTGACCGAGTGGCGCTGGTACCAATCCTCCGCAAGGTTCAAGAAGACGGATACCAAATCGACACGGTTATTGAACAGATCGTCCTCTCAAGGCAATTCAGATGCCGACAAGACCGCTGAGGTATTTCAACCTTTTATCTATAATCAGCATCAACACTGAGATTAGAAACCTACCCGGATGCAATCAATGAAATGTCATCGAAGACGTTTCTTACGACCTGCTGGCTCAGCAGCGGCCAAAAGACTTGCACACGCCCACAATTGGGGCGAAGATGGGGAGACGTTGAAAACAGCAACGCTGGCAGGGCTAGATTTAATTTATCAGGAGACTCGACATGGAAGCCGAAGCTTTGATTCTCGGTGGTTGTATGATTATGGCCGCTCTTATCCTGCGTTCGACCGAACATACAGTGTGGCACAACATGTACCGAGCTTTTAATTTGCTCCAGGATGGAAGCTACCCTGAACGTAAAAACCGGGAGTAGCGAATTTGCCGCCCAGCGTATTCGATAATCGAATCATTGCCGTGAGCGACTCACCCTGATGTACCCTTCCATCGCAAGCAGGTTCGGGACCCAGGCAAGCCAACTGACGATCGGGTAGGCAGCTTCAAAAGACATCTCCCAGCCTGCAGTCAACAAAGGCAACCATGTGCGCAGGGTCACCGCTGCAAATGTAAGTGCATAACTGCGTAGCATCCATGCGCGATGCGCGGCAAACTGTTTTGTGCGGACCGATTGAGAGGCCAGCACGGTACACGACAACCACAAGCTGGCCAGGGTACCGAAACCGAAAGCCGTGGCCGGACCCTCCTCCGCATAGAACGCAATATAGAATCCCGACACACCACTCAACAGACAGCTGAGCACATAAAGCGCCCCGCAGCCGCGATGCCAGCTCAGCCAACGCTCCCTGATCCAAGGCAGAAACTGGATCGGTCCAACCACCAGGGCCACGGACCCGAAGATAATATGCACATAGAATGCCACGAGATAGCTATTTTGTTCGAGTAGTTCCCCCTTCCCCAGCAATATCCTTTTCGGCTGAAAATCCAGAAAACTAATGGCTTGGAGGGCGATCGAGACTGCTCCCAAAAAACAACTCGTCCAGATGGCTCCTCTCATGGTCCACGCCTCCAGCAACGATTTAGTGATCCGAAAGGAACGGCATGCTTACCCGCTGCCGTGCTCAGAAAAACGTTTCACCCTAGCAATTGGTGAGGTGCCTGAATACCAATCCATCCCAACGGTTTTACCACCATCTGGACCTTTGCCGGTCCGCCACGACAAACAGGGTAATCACCCAGACCACCCGACTGGCGCGTTTGAATCCCGGGCCCGCGCTGCTGGCAAACCTCTCTCTGCTGGTGGATCTGCGCACCAAAACGCAGGCCAAACGGCCCCCACACAGCGTGTTCAAACGGATGTCACTTTTTTCTCATATTGAGAAAATACTGATTTTCTGGAGGCGAATGCCGCGACAAAACACCCCGCCTGAGTGCGGAAAATAAAAATCGGGCGGCGGCTGTGGAACGTTTTCTGTGGCTGGTAAACACAGCATAAAGCATGCATTTAAAACAGTTTACGAATTATGCCATAACCCCGAACGGCCACTTCCCCAGGCCCGTCAGTGCTGTTTTTGGCACGCTCGTTGCGATAGTTCCCTGCAGTAAGAAGCGAAAGCTTCTCTGAAATCATTATCATTCATTTTTGTGCAGGAAACGGAGTCTACAATGAAAACGACCACACAGCTGCAGACCACGGGGAACGCGACCATCACCAAGGCAACCGTCCTGACCAGCTTGACACTTGGACTCTTTCTGCTGGCGGGCTTGCCCACCACGGCCCAGGCCGACCCGTT
>JAKVCS010000034.1 GCA_022448365.1 Saccharospirillaceae bacterium
ATGTCGTTCTCGCTGGTACCAGCCTGCAGGTTTACTTTATAAAAATCATGGCTGCCGACATTCACGCTGGCATTAACTCCTTGCAGGCTATCGCCGGTCACAGTGGTGATATCAATTGCGCCGCCAGCACCATTACCGTACTGCACTGCTGCTGCGCCCCGGATAACCTGTAATTGTTCAACGCTGTTTAAATCAATATCATCCACCTGGGTTTGGCCGTCAGGCAATGTGTAAGGGATGTCATCAACCTGCAATTGCAGGCCGCGCACACCAAACGGAGCGCGCGAACCGAAACCGCGGATGGATATCCGCAGGTTCTGAGCAAAGTTGTAGCGATTCTGAAAATATACGCCAGGCACAAACTTAAGCGCTTCGTTTAATTGCAGTGCTTCCTGCAGTTGCAGTTCCTGCCGGGCATCGAGTAGCGAAACTGCCGCCGGGGTAGCAAAGAGATCCCGTGATAATCTCGTTGAAGTCACCTTTACTACTTCAATATCTTCAGCTGCTGGTGGTCCCGCTGATGGTGTTACTGCTGCAGCAAGCAGAGGCGGGCTCATGAGAAGTATGGTTAATGTTAGTGAGGTCATTAGGTGATGCTGAGTCATATTGGCCTTGCTGATTCTGTAGTTAGTTGCAGATGTGTCGAGAACAGGTGAGTTCACGAAGTCATCGCTTTATAGGGGTTATTGCCGGTTTGTGGGCTGGGTATCAGGGACGAAAGCGAACATGGTTCCGATGCAGGTCCTTTATGCTACTGCACCCCATGAGTCGCATGTCGCGTTCGATTTCAGCCTGCATGAGCTTAAGGACCCGCTCCACACCAGGCTGTCCGGCCGCCGCCAGTGCATACAGGTACATCCGCCCAATTCCCACCGCTTTTGCGCCCAGCGCCAGTGCTTTAAGTACATGTGAGCCACGCTGCACGCCGCTGTCAAAAAGAACGTCGATATCATTGCCTACTGCGTCGACAATTTCGGCCAGTTGATCAAAAGAGCTGCGTGAGCCGTCAAGTTGGCGCCCGCCGTGATTAGAAATCACGATACCGGTGCAGCCAATGTCTACTGCACGCTTGGCATCTTCAACGCTCATAATGCCTTTTAAACAGAACTGACCATCCCAAAAATCAACCATGTCGGCCACATCCTGCCAGTTCATTGCCGGATCCAGCATATTGGTAAAATAATCACCGATAGAGCTGCTGCCGCCGTCCATGTCAATATGGGCCTGCAGTTGTGGTAGAGAGAATTTTTCATGGAGCAGATAGTTGATGCCCCAGGCGGGTTTACGGGCAAATTCAACCATGCCGCCCAGGGTCAGACGAAAGGGTATGGAAAAGCCGGTACGTAAATCCCGCTCCCGATTGCCACCGGTGATTGAGTCTACCGTCAGCATCATAACTTGTATGCCACTGGCTTTCGCCCGTTCCATCATGGCCCGGTTAAGCTCGCGGTCTTTATGAAAATAAAACTGATACACCTGGGGAATATCAAAATCCTGTGCAATTTTCTCCATCGACACGGTGCCCAGCGACGACACGCCGAACATGGTGCCAAACTTTTCGGCGGCGGCCGCAACTGCATATTCACCCCGGTGGTGATATAACCGTTGCAGGGCGGTAGGAGAGCAGTACACAGGTAATTCAAGTCGCTGACCCATCACCTCGATACTCAGATCAACATCTTTGACACCGCGAAGTACCCCGGGAATTAAATCACACTGATTGAAGGCTTCAGTGTTACGCCGCATGGTTACCTCGTCATCGGCACCGCCGTCGATGTAATTATAAATTGGGCCGGGCAGGCGTTTTCTCGCCAGGGTTCTGAAGTCCTGATAGTTATAGCATTGATTCAAGCGCATAGCGTGTTACTACCTCTTTTTGTTACTGCGATAGGGTTGGGGGCGAAGGTGAGCGTTGCTCGATAGATCCCCGATCGGCCTGGATGTATAAAAACTGGTTAGCCGGAATATTGTGAAACGTACTGACACTTCCTGTTTTGTCTGGCCATTCAATAGTAATGGTGTCTGC
>JAKVCS010000035.1 GCA_022448365.1 Saccharospirillaceae bacterium
AACCAGGACCATAACCAGGACCATAACCAGGACCATAACCAGGACCATAACCAGGACCATAACCAGGACCATAACCAGGACCATAACCACTTGAAATGATAGTAATATCACCGTCAACATTAATATCTTGAGCGGCCACAATATCAACCAGCGTGGCCGCAGTGTTGTTACCGGTGTTAGTAACACTGCCATATGAAGAGGTTATATAGATCGCACCCGAATTTGAGGTCTGCGAGCTAGACAACGATATTGTTCCATTAGTTGCACTCGTAGAGATGGAAAGATTACTATCACTAATCAGGGTGGTTGGTGCACCAGCCGTCATGCCATTGGTGGAAATATTCCCATTGATAGAGTTTATCGATAGAGTTGTTGTAGCGCTTATATTCCTTCCAAGATTTACGTTACCATCGGCGCTGATACTAACGCTCCCAAGGGATGCCAAAGTGTTATCAACTGACGTGCCCATTGGGATTTCGTTGATGGCTACGTCACCGCCAGCAGTTGTCGTTATCAATATATTAGATGATGAGCCGAGCTGGTCATTGATCGTTACACCGCCACTACCTGCTGTTAGGGTAACGTTGTTCGCGTACACATCTTGATTTAGGGTAATGGCACCGCCAGCATTAAGCGTAAAGTCCCCATTACCCATATAAACTGAACCCAAGGAACTACCTGATATAGAACCTATCTCGAAATTGATATTGCCGCCGGCGTTAAAATCGAAACTAATATCATTAGAGAAAGCCCCGACCGTTGAAAAATCAACGTTCGCATCGAAAGTAATATTGTTGTCCGCATTTAGCGTAAGAGTTCCTGAGTAGCTATAACCGTTTGAATTCGCCGGATCAAGTAAATACCCAGAGTTTGACACAAAATCAATATTTCCTTGGTCAGATCCGGTCATTCCAGAATTAGTTGTAGAAACCGTAACGTCTCCGTTTCTTAGCCCATTCAATATATTACTTATCTCAATTTCTACCGGGCCAGTTGGGTTCGCAATGGCCTCGAAATTGGTATTTGTATATGTCACGGACTGATTTACTCCACTCAGTCCCATATAAACGTAATCAGTTATGAGAATATCGTGAGGATCTATTAACCACTCTCCACCCGAACCATTTGTGGCTCCCACGTCTGGAGTACCACTCACCGTGAGCCCTGCTAGCCCTGAGGTCTCAATAAAACCGCCATCACCAGACTCAGCTCCGCCTCTCGCGCTCAAGTTACCACTAACGATTGAATTATTTTCAGAGAAGACGATGATTTCTCCGCCATCTCCGCTTTCACCACCATTCGCTAAGACCGACGTTCCCTCGGCAATCAGAGTGATATCGGCGTTTCTGACCGACGCATCTTGTCCTTGTAAACCACCGCCAATCTTGATATCCCCCGCTTCGTTAGCAGACGCATCTACATTGGCGTTATCAACTACGGCAATACGATCTGCTTCGATAGTGATGTCTCCAGCACTCTCTCCACTTGAATCACTGCTGCTAAGATTAGCACCAACAAGCACATCTCCACCCTCGCCGGCATCGATAGTGATTGTACCGCCTCCGGTAAATATGTCCGCGGCCACAACAATCTGTTGGTTACCGTCGATAATAAAGGCATCAATCTGACGTTCATCGTCACTGTCTTCGTCATCAGTCTCAGCAAGTTGATCGTTTGAATTATCGGGATCGGCGCTTTCTTCGCCTGCAATCTGCTCGGTCTGGTCGGTGTTTTGAGCATCGTAGTCTGAAGATTCAGCTGTTGTATCAGCTGTTGTATCGGCTGTTGTATCGGCTGTTGTATCGGCTGTTGTATCGGCTGTTGTATCGGCTGTTGTATCGGCTGTTGTTTCAGCTGTTGTATCAGCTGTTGTATCAGC
>JAKVCS010000036.1 GCA_022448365.1 Saccharospirillaceae bacterium
CAATTATTCAATTTAACTTACTGATAATTGACGCCAACAATTTGACACGTTCATTTTTTAACCGCAGGAATTCTACCCAAAATAGAACAATAAACCAGCAAAAATACCCATTAATCGAGTAGGAGGGAGTTTTACAACTCCCGTCCTCTCACACCACCGGGCATACGGTTCCGTACCACGGCGGTTCATATTAACACTGGAACTGTCGGTGACAATCCAGCAGCGATACCAACCCCATCTTGTCGAACCACCCTTTTCTAAAGGCTTGATTCATGTGGCTGGCCCCCGCATTCCACCATGCGCCTCGTTGGTTGGTCGCTGAGCACCATGCCCGATTCTCGTCAAGCCCTGCTTTCATTAAGTTTCTGGCGCGGGTGTATACGCGTTTCCACTGCCGCCATAACAGGCAGCGGAGTTTTCGTCGTATCCAACCGTCCAGTTCCTCCAGCACGCCTTTGACTTTTGTCAGGCGGAAGTAGCTTATCCAGCCGCGAAGCACGGGTGTCATTACGTGTATTGTCTCACTGATAGAGCGAGAGTAATGCCCTGTCGTCATTTCGCGGATTTTATCCTTGAAGCGATTTACACTTTGCACGGCGATTTTCACCCGGCTCTCTTTGTGCCGGGTAAAGCTATAGCCTAGGAACTTGCGTTCCCACGGCCGGGCTACCGCGCTTTTATCGGCATTGACTTGCTGCTTCAGTTCGTTAGACAGGAAGTCGGTGATATCGGCCAGTAAGCTCTCGCCTGCCTTCTGACTGCTCACGTAAATATTGCAGTCATCAGCATAGCGGCAGAAGCTATGGCCTCGTTGCTCTAATTCCTTGTCTAAGCTATCCAGCAGGATGTTTGATAGCAATGGTGATAGTGGGCCGCCTTGCGGCATGCCTCTGTCCCGCGTTACCCGCTGGCCATTGGCCATCATTTCCACTTCAAGGAAGCGGCGGATGAGTTTCAACAGCCGTTTATCTTCTATCAGGTACGCCAGTTTCGACATTAAGATGTCATGGTCTACCCGGTCGAAGAACTTCTCCAAATCCATGTCTACAACCCATCGCTTTCCGCTACGTATGTATTGCTGTGCTTGTTGCACGGCTTGCCATGCATTGCGGTTTGGTCTGAATCCGTAGCTGGACTGAGAGAAGTGCGGTTCCACCAACGGACTTAGCCGTTGTGCTATCGCTTGCTGGATGAGTCTGTCTACCACCGTTGGCACGCCTAACGTCCTGACGTCGCCATTCGGTTTCGGGATGTCCACTTTACGGATGGCCCGCGGTAGATAGCTGCCCGCTGTCAGTGAGACCTTCACACCTTGCCAATGCTGTTTCAACCAGGGTTTTAAATCCAGCGTGCTCAGGTTATCAACACCCGCTGCGCCTTTATTCTCCACCACCCGCTGATAGGCCAACATCATATTGGCTCGGTCTGTCACTGCTTCCATCGTCACCGATGGTTCCGCTTTCGTTCGCCCACTGACCGCCGTGTCAATTTCAGCACCCGTGGCGTATCCCGACAGGTTCCGCCCGTCTTCGCACTCACTGGCCGCGGTATTCTGCGCTTGTGCATCATTAATCGACATCGAGTAACAGTGTCCTAATCACGGTTAATTATGTTCAGCCCTTCATGCTATCGGTTTAATATCACTACTACGGCCTCGGCTGACTTCTGATATCCCATCCCAACATCTCTCGATGTCAGTAGCACACTAAAAAAAAATCAGAGGCAGAACATCAGACCTCCCGGGGTAATTCGCGCGACCTTCCTGCTTATGCCTGTCGGCTTTACGTTGCTGCATTCCGTGCAAGTATTGGGCTTTAGTGATAATCGCCACCTCACCCTGCAACAACGCCTAAACCGCT
>JAKVCS010000037.1 GCA_022448365.1 Saccharospirillaceae bacterium
AAAGATTTTGAAACCATTGTTGTGAACGTTCTGGATCAAATCGGGATAGTCCGGTGGGCTAAAGTCAGTATGGGTGTAAGGGTCAAGGATCCAATCGATGGGATCTAGAGCCCACGGCGCGGTTGGAACGTAATCCAGCCAAGGGTCAGCCTCTCCGTGTGATGAAACGTCCATTGGGTTGCCTGCTGGATGAGTAATTACCGGGCAATCTAAAATATCACCGACATATGGAAAGAAACCGGCAAAATTAGCAGCAAAAATCTTACCTCCACCAGCATGGACTGCATCCCACGTAGGACGCTGGGCAACAAGTCTCTCACCGGTTGCCTCATCATTACCCATAAAATACACATCTGAATAACCTCTCTGCTGGGCCCACGTTACAATCTCTGAGACCATTGCTGTAACTTCACTTGATGTATATGCGCCTCCGTTGCCGGCATGGATCGGGGTACCGGCTACAATATACAGCGGCCCGGCTGCTTTCATGCCCGCCTGTTCCCGCAATGACAGCTCGTGTGCAAAGCCAGTAAAATCGAGGGTACCATCACCAACATCTACAACCTCAGCGTTATAGATGTTGGGATTCATACAGCCGTGTGCAACCATATTCTTGTACTCGTTAATACGCATCTGATCGCTGTAATAAGCGGTAGCATAATAAAGACTGTATTCAAAGTTAGGCTCAAGTAGATCAAAATCCGGTACATCAAGTTCCAGGGTTAATGTCTGAGTTGGCGCATTTGTGGAGGTAACGCTAATAGTACCGGTGTATGTTCCTGAAATCGCATCATCCGGCACATGAACAGTCAGCCAGAACTGCTGGCGTGATGCAACATCTGCAGGCTGCAGCGTAGCTGTATCAATCGGTGTTCGAGTAAATTCCATGCCCTGTGTGAAAGGGGACACCAACTCTTCGTGATCTATTATCAGCAGACTGGGATCATGAAGCAGAACCTGGTTCATCCGACCGGGAAAATCCGTTATCCGCAGCCAGCAGGGCTGAACAACCCGAACATCTACAGCGCTGGAGGGGATGGTGGCCCCGAAATCACCTGATAACTGCCCAACGGTTACCATGAGATTCTCAAGAGTGCTGTCTGTTTCTACGACAAACGAGGCAGGCTCATACTCACCACGGCAGGCCATCATCCTTATATCTGTCCCAATTCGACAAGCAGCAACGGGTAGTTCCTTATGCTCCTGGATGGCATAGTTATTGATCGCAGGCTCAACAATAAAAGTTGAGACCATATGGTATTTGTTTTCCAGGTATCTCCAAATGGCTTGACGGTTATCGGCACCAAGAGCCGTATCGTAAACAATAATCTCAGCTATCAGGGCATCAGGACCTACGTTGGACAGTGGACTGTCGTCTTCGGCGCCGATAATAAAAATTCCATCCATAGTGTCGGACTCTATGCCCGAATCTTGACTCGTGAAATCAAGATAACTTTTTTCACCCTGTACCCAGGTATAAATGTGATAGGTATCCGTGTCATTGAAATCAAAGCCGGCAGCATCATTGACAAGAATCTGGTTGTTGTTCCAGAACAGTCTCTCACCGGTATTGCCGGAAACAATGTAGTTTTCTTCACTGGGCAATGCTAAGGACTTGAACTTTACAACGGCAAAGACCGAACCGGCATTCGCTAAACTTGATGTCAGAA
>JAKVCS010000038.1 GCA_022448365.1 Saccharospirillaceae bacterium
CGGATGCCTACGGGTCCGCATATGATGGTGAAGTAGAGGACTTTTTGGTTGAAGTAAAAGCCTACGATTATGGTGATTTGCCGGACGCTGAAGACGCGGATGCTTCGGGAGTGACAGCGGAGGGTAATTACGAGACGATATATACACGCGATGGTTTGCGTGGTCCACGTCACTTGATCGTAGAAGGATTATCGATTGGTACCCTGGTTGATGCGGAAGGTAATGGTCAGCCGCAGTTGAATGCGGTGGGTGATGATATCGCAGATATTGATGACGAGGACGGCATTATTCCTCCGGATACGATCTATCGGGGTGTACCGGCTGTATTCCAAGTCTTTGTAACAAATACAACCAGCGAGACAGCGTATTTACAGGGTTTCGTGGATTGGGATGATAATGGGTCACTGGAAGAACCCAATAATAAGGCTACTCCTCTGAGCATCAATTCGATGGCCAGTGGATGGTATGATGTGACGTTTATGGTGCCACAAGAGCCTAACCCACTTCCCGAGCGGGTGGCTGCTCGCTTCCGACTGACAACTACTTCGAATACCTTGGTTCTCTCTTCGACGGGGCCTTCTGATGCCAATGATATAGATGGTGAGGTGGAAGATTTGTGGGTACCGATTGTCGGCTATGACTGGGGTGATTTACCGGAGCCACTGTATGCTACGGATGCTAGTGGTGGGTTGGTTGGCCCTAGCCACCGGGTTGTGGCGGTTTCGGTGGGTGGAGGTAGCAGTGCTGCTTCCATGTATATAGGAGCTACGCCGCCTGATGTTGAACGTACGGGTATCCCTTCGGCTATGGCGGATGGGGATGATAATGATAATATGTCCGACGAAGACTTATCGCCTGCTAATTTTACCAATACCCTGACCAATAATCAACTATATTCAGGTGATACCATTACCCTGACCGTTCCGGTAACGAATAATACCTCAGATCCTGCAAGTTTGATGGTCTTCATTGACTGGAACGAGGATGGGGTTTTTGATCAGGCTACCGAGCGGTATGAATCGACAGTTGACCCAGCTGACACCGAAGAAATATTCAATATTACCATTCCATCAACGACACCTACCGGCACCAAAGGGGTACGGGTACGGATCACCTCAGGTGATGTATTTGATGCCTATGGTCCTGCTCCTAATGGTGAAGTAGAGGACTTTTTAGTGACGGTTACCGCGTATGATTATGGTGATTTACCGGACGCTGAAGATGCGGATGCTGCCGGAATAACGGGTCAGGGTAATTATGAGACGAAGTATACCATTGACGGGATGCGCGGGCCGCGGCATCTGCTGCGCGCAGGACTGTCGATTGGTACATTAATTGATTCAGAAGGTAATGGCCAGCCGCAGTTGAATGCGGCGGGTGATGATGTCAACGGAATAGCAGATGAGGACGGTATTATTCCTCCGGATACGATCTATCGTGATGTGCCGGCAGTATTTCAGGTTTTTGTATCAAATACGACTGGCGAAACAGCTTATCTACAAGGCTTTATTGATTGGAATGATGACGGTGATTTTGAGGATGGATGGCCGAATCAAAAAGCGCCTTTGGTCACGATTGCGGCGGGTGAAAGTGGGATGTATGATGT